>CAZKOK010000170.1:0-7982 GCA_964554355.1 uncultured Spirochaetia bacterium
ATTTTCTCGCTTAGCTGATCATCACTTAATTCGGCTTTTCCATCAACAGTTTCAGACTTTTTTTCCTGTTTACTCATTTTTTCCTCCAGCGCAAAAAATACAAAAATACAGTTCCTAATCTCCTGAATCAGATCCAGATCCGCCCATTGACATATTTTCCTGTGATGCGGTCATTGCAGGCTGCGGTTCTTTCTGTTCTTTTACAAAGTTCTGAAGCAGCTGAATAAAGAAATAGATTTTTTTATATACTGTAGTCATCATTGCCTTGATTCTGTTATCAGTGGTTGTTTCTATTTCTTTCCAGTTTACAAGCACTTCATGAGGTTTTTTATCATGATCATCAATAAGCATTTTTATGTTTTTGCCCACAATAATCAGATTCTGTGCAGCTTCATTTATAAGGCCAAGGGCGCGTTCATTAAGATTATGAACCATTTTCCTTAAAATGGCCGCAGCATTCTTGTCCCTGTCAGCTCTCTTCACCGCATTCTTTATTGCAGAGCCCTTGTCTCCCTCATCACCCAGTGATTCATCAAATTTTATCAGAAGAGAAGATATTTCCAGAAGCCTGTGAAATGAATCGGAAAGCTGCTGGGAAAGAATGTTGGTCGACCATCTTCCCCTGATAAGCACAAGATCAACCAGTTCCTTGATATCCTTCTTATAATAATCGAGGAAGAAAGCTTTCAGATAATTTGCCGGCTGTACATACATATATCCGGCAATCATTTTCCTGGAAAACATCAGATTGGCCTTGTCTGTATAATTATGCATTCTTGATATGGCAGTCGTTCCGAAAATACTGTTCAGAAGCTGATCCACTTTCCTGTTCTTTTTTTCCTTCAGTATTTTCTGAACAGTTATTTCAGTCTGTGTTTTTATCTTGTTGATATACTCTTCAACTATATTATCATTCGGCGGATAGTATTTGAATTTGTTGTACGGGTCCTTGTCTATGTGTTTTACCATAAGTTCAAGTATTCTTGATTTTTTAACTGCTTCGATACCTTTTATTATTTTCATCCAGGATACTATATTAACAACATCATTGCTTTTGTAGACCTTTATTGAAGCAAAGAGGTCCTGCCAGTTTTTTTTTGGATCCACAAGATATATCACCGAGATAAACTCTTTCAGGTCTTCCGAAACATATTCACCGTTAATTGATTCGAATCTTGGATTATAAATAAAATCACGCTCGTGAAGATTGGAATCAAATTTCTTTAAAAGAAAGTAATAATCGTAATTTACCAGCTGAAGAAAAATGCTTAACAGGTTATATTCATTGTTGATCTGGTTGACCTGATCGCTGTCAAAAGCAGATATAAAGGTAATCATGTGTTCTTTCAGAACAGCCGTTACAGTCTTCATTTCCATCGTATCTGCTTTTTCCCTTATTGATCTTTCCGAAAGCTGCTCCTTAACTTCAAGTATTTTATCGGGAAGGTTTTTTTCAATAATAAGTGTCCGAAGAACGCCAAGCGCTTCCGACTGGTCGATAAGCACCTGTGCCGGTCCGACGGTTTTATATATTTCATAAAAGAATTTCGCCAGCCCGGCCAGCACTTCTTCGCTTTTTGGTTTGTAGAATTTATATTTTGATTTTTTCAATGAAGCAAATATTTCTTTTAAAAGACGCCTGCGTTCATTGTCCGGGTCATTGTTCCTGAAAAGGAAATTAATAATTCTTTCAAAAAAATGCGTTTTTGTATCAGATTGCTGCCTGTTCTCCTGTGGTTCGTCGACCCGCAGATCTTCTTCTTCCATATACAATAATGTATGTGAAAAAAAGTGGGCTGTCAATCAAGGTTTAGGTAATTCCCCTTCCTGATTCAAACGCCGCGGAGTTCATGCGGTTTGACTAACATTTCAATATATGCATACAATTCATAAATGCCCGAAAATACCGAAATAAAAGAATATTTAACTTATGAATTTCTTAAAAGCGGCTTTTTTTCATGCTGCTTCACGGATATAAATACTGAATTAATCAGGCGGCTTGATTCGGCCGGTGTAAATTCCTGCATATTGAAAAAAACTGAATTTGAAAACAGACTTATTGCCGTGGCAGGCTTTGCACTTCCCGCAGCAGAAAAAATGCCTGATATGGGGAGCTATGGAGCTATTGCGCCTTTTGCATCCTGTAATTTTTATCGGGAAGCTGCAGAACGCTGCCGCATAATTAGGGAAAAAACCTGCAGGCACTTGGCAATAAACGAAAAAACAATCCGGATTTTCTGCAATTCAGAACTTCCGGAAAAACTTTTCGGCAGCCTTTCGGGTCTTGGGCAGACAGGAAAAAACAGTCTTCTGATAAATGAAACAGCCGGAAGCCGTTTTATTATTGCCGGACTTGTGATACCAGGATTTTCAACAGATGAATCTGTTGCTCGCGAACCTCCCGGAACTGTCTGCGGCAGCTGCAGCCTTTGCGTCCGTGCCTGTCCGACAAAAGCCCTGCGTGGAGACGGAAGCGTAGACAGGGAATTGTGTATTCAGGCACTCAGTTCCAGGCTTGAAATTCTGTCTCCAGAAATAATGAATAAATTCGAAAACAGAATATACGGATGTCAGGACTGTCAGTCCGGCTGTCCGCTTAATAAAAATAAAATCCATGGTGAATATATAGACCGGGGCTTTCTTGGTCAGTTTTACCCGCTTGATAAACTCCTCAAAGCGGGATTATCGGCCATCAATCTTAGAGATTTCTTTATGGGTACAGTGCTTTCGGCAGCATGGATGGATCAGAAAGCATTCATACGTAATGCAATTATTGCCGCAGCAAATAACAACAGCACAGAATTAACAGAACTGATAAAACAATACCGCCGGTCGGAAAATCCTGTGCTTTCATATACCGCTGAATGGGCTCTTGAAAAACTTGGGAAAAGCTGTCCCTGATAACGGAAATAATCAGCTTGACAACAGACAGCCATTATCTGAAAATATTTACTGGAATGAATTATGAAGATACTGATAATTGACGATGATGCTGCAAGCCTCAAGGTCCTTGCCCTGTTTATGAAGCGCTTCGGGGATATAGCTACAGCATCGAACGGCCCTGCGGCACTCGAACTGATAAAAAATTCTTTCGCAGAAAAAAAATATTTTGATTTATTTATGATCGATATAATGATGCCGGAAATAAATGGTCATGAGCTTTTGCAAAGAATCCGTACGAATGAACATGACATTCAGAAAGAAAGCCCCTCCAGAATTATCATGGTATCCGCACTATCCGACGCTGATAACATCATGCAGGCTTTCAAAAATAACTGCGACGCCTATATAGTCAAACCCGTGCGTAAGGAAAAGCTGATTGATGAACTTGCCAAACTCAATATATGTGAATTATGAACCTCGAATAACACGAATGGATATGAATAACACGAATATTTGGATCCTGGCCGATCTTTGGGAAAATACAATGCAGGTGCCAACGATCGCCGACCCGATGGTTGTGTCAGATTGGGGACAGACTCCTGATTCATAATTTATAATTTCCCCTGTGCATTGACAATTTTCAGCACCCGCTCTATCTTCGCAATATGAATGATTATGCTGAAGAACTTAACAGGATTCTTGAACCGACAATTGCTTTTGATCTTCTTTCTGAAAAAGGGAAAAGGTTTTTTTTCCCGAAAAAGATAGTTTATCAGTGCACTGAAGCAACAGAACACGCTCATAAATTCAATGCCTCTATCGGTATTGCTCTTGAGGGGAAGATTCCTTTCGAGACTCCATCGGTTAAAAACAGAATATCATCAATTCCTCCGGAAGAGACTGTCAGCTATGCCCCCGTTACCGGAGACAAAAATCTTACAAAGCTCTGGCATCATCAGCTTCTTGCAAAAAACCCGTCGCTGCAAGAAGGTTCATTTTCTGATTCGCTTGTTGTTTCAGGAATCACACACGCTGTTTCAGTAATTGCAGACCTTTTCATTGATAAGGGCGACTTCATTTTTATCCCTGATCTTTACTGGGACAATTACAAGCTTGTATTTGAAACCGGCCGGGAAGCTGAAATAATCAATTATCCCCTTTTCGATGACAGTATGAAATTCAATATCGATGGTCTTATCGTTGCCGTAAATCGAAACTGCTCAGGAAATAAAATCATTATTCTTTTCAATTTTCCAAATAATCCGACAGGCTTTACTCCGTCCATCGAAGAGGCCCTGCATTTAAGAGACCGTATAACAGAGCTTGCTGAAGAAGGGAAAAAGGTCCTTGTTATTACCGATGATGCATACTTCGGCATGTTTTACGAAGATTCTGTTTTTCAGGAATCCCTTTTTTCACTCTTCAGTTCTGCACACAGGAATATTCTTGCAGTCAAGGCCGACGGCGCTACCAAAGAACATTATTACTGGGGAATGAGAATAGGTTTTTTAACATTCGGTTCATCAGGACTTGATAAAAACAGTTTTTCCGCCCTTGCCGAAAAGGCAAAGGGAATTATCAGGGCTTCTGTTTCCAGTTCATGCAGACTCAGCCAGTCGATTTTAATAAAGGCAATGTCCGATCCCGGTTATGAGAAACAGCTTTCCTCATTTTTTAATATTCTCAGGGAAAGATATCTGAAAGTCAGGGAAATAATCCTTAGTAAAAAAAGCTCACAACTTTTCCCTCTTCCCTTTAATTCCGGTTATTTCATAACTTTGCGGACTTCCTTTGATGCAGAACTCTTAAGAAAGAAACTTCTGAATGATTTCGGTATCGGGACAGTATCTCTTCAGAACCGTTATTTAAGAGTTGCCTACAGCGGCGTGGAAAAAGAGAATCTTGATGAGCTGTTTAATTTAATCTATTCAGTTTCCGAAAAACTTTAACTCAATGAAAGCAGATTTCCCAGCTCTGATAATTCAGAAACCCGTTTATATACCGGATCCTTCAATGTATGGCTCTGTTTATCAAGTTCCACTGTTTTCATATACAGTTCATGAATCATATCAGAAAGAATCCCCAGATTCGCGTCCAGATTATTAACCGCCATTGTCCGGTAAATATCATCCTGCCTGGTGCTTACCCTTCCTGAAAAAATCGACTTGAGTCTTGGACTTATATCAGTCTTTGTCAGGTTCACGAATCTTGCTATTGCCATAATCCGTTCATAAAGTTCACGGAAAAGATATCCCTGCTGTTTCCTGTGGTCGGGCAGCGCAGTCAATTCATCAATCAGATCCCAGTCGCCTCTCGGCAGATTGATATTTCTTAATTCCGGTCTGATATACTGATTGCAGATATTTTTATCATAGTGGTTCGCTATTTTTTCAATTATTGCAAATAAATCGTTATCCGTTATACCCATACTTTCCTCTTTTCAAACTATAACTTTATGTCTTTTACCCTGTAAAGTATTTCTTGATTTCATTTCTTCAATTATTTTATCATAAAAGTAAGTCTTTTTCCAGAACTGCCGCGGTGCAGCCCGCCCTATTTTCGGTGTATCACAGGTCAGCCTCTGTATTACTGTCGAACGCGGTACCAGTTCGAGGAGTCTGATCAGATAATCCATATATTTTTCAGGACCCGGAACTGATAACTCGCCCTCAAGATATTCATCATACATTGCTGTTCCGAAAGAAATGTGAAGATTGTGGAATTTCAGTCCGTCCGCATTCAGACGGGTCATTTCGCGGACAGATTCTTCCATATCGGAAAAACTTTCTCCGGGCAGCCCGATTATCAGATGTACAGATATTTTTATGCCCAGGTTTTTCAATATTCTGTATGATTCAAGAAACTGTTCATAGGTATGCCCCCTGTTTATTCTTTCCAGTGTACGATTATGAATGGACTGAAGCCCCAGCTCAACCCAGATCCCATATTTCTCCCTGTAACCCGCAAGCAGATTGGCAATTTCCTGATCAATACAGTCCGGCCGTGTCGATACCGCAAGTTCTTCAAATTTCCCGCAGGACAGACCTTCATCATAAATCTTTTTTAATTTTACAGGGTCTCCGTATGTTGATGAAAAAGACTGAAAATATAATATGAATTTCCGGGCATTATATCTCTTCTTAAGAAAATCAATGGCCTTTTTTACCTGGGTTTCCATATCAGGAGTCCGGATTGCTGATTCGGCTGTTATATTTTCTTCAAATCGGTCAGGCAGCTCACCATAGCCCCGTTTTCTGTTGTATACAGCCTGCGCCCCGTATTCATCACAATAGGAGCATCCTTCCTTTTCCCTGTCTTCTCCCCTGTGAGGGCAGGAAAAACCACCGTCAACAGACACCCTGTAGACCTGTGTTCCGTATTTTTTCCTGAGATAAGTACCGTACAGATTTATCGGCCCCTCTTCCAGGTATCCGTCATCCGGACTACTCATTGACATCCTTCCAACTTCATCATAAATTGCATGATATGAAAAAAACAGCTCTGATTGTGCTTTCAATAATATTACTCTTTTCCTGCACAGGATCAAGAAAAATTATTGTCAAAGTGTGGACAAACAAGACAGATTTCCCTTTTTATGCAGAACTTTACAA
Organism: uncultured Spirochaetia bacterium; assembly: GCA_964554355.1. Taxonomy (GTDB): domain Bacteria; phylum Spirochaetota; class Spirochaetia; order CAZKOK01; family CAZKOK01; genus CAZKOK01. The sequence goes on from CAZKOK010000170.1 coordinate 6,495, forward strand.
TAAATCACAGGACCGATACAGGGTTGAGGCAATTTATGTTGATTCAATACCATATGAATTGAACAAAAGTGAATCAATTCCCGATATTGTTTTCGGATATTATCTTAATTCTTTTAATACGATTAATTATTTCCAGGGCCTTGATTCGCTTTTTTATCATGAGAAAAAAAATCCTTCAGGTGTCCGTACTGATGACATGTACCAGGACCTTCTTGCACTTTGCCTGAATAATTCATCGACTGTTCTTCTTCCTGTCTCGTTCAATCTTCCGGCACTTGTTCATCTTAATGGAATGGATCTGCCGTTTGTTTCTTCTCCTGATGATATCAGGGACATCTGTTCCGAATTCAATTCTTCGGGAAAAGGTAAAATGGGATTCAGTTCGGTATGGACGGCAAAATCAGTCCTTATTTCTCTCAGTAATTCCGGTTTCTGTTTTTCTGAAGACAATTCACAGGAACTCGTCTGGGATGATAGTAAGTTCATTGTTGATATAAAAAGCATTCTTGAATGGGAATCAGGACTTAACGGCAGCTACAGTGAAATCCTTGATTTTAAAAAACAGTATTACAACGCGCCATCCTACAAACTTCTTGAAGACAAACGAATTCTTTTTGATATCATTTCACTGCGTGATTTTTATTCAATCCCTTCTGACAAACGAAAACAACTTGATCTGACATGGCTCGGCAGCAACGGAAAGATACCTGTGCTTGAAGATATACTTTTTACAGGGATTCATAAACATGCATATAATTCAAAAGGCGCAAGAGATTTTATCAAATGGTTCTTTCTTCCGGAGACGCAAATTTCACTGATAAAAGAATCACAAATTCAGCAGATTACAGGTTTCGGCATTCTCGGAGGGCTTTCACCCCTTAAGCAGATTAACGAGCTGGAAATTCATCAGCTTTATTCTGATCTTGTGGGCAACATCCCGGCAGAACAGAATCTTGCTTTTCCCTGTATCCTTCCCACATTCTGGTCTGAAGTAAAGTCTTTTGTAATTTTTCCCTGGATAGAAGATTATATGAATAATACTTCAGGCTTAAAGACCCTTCCCGAAGTATACCGGACCTGGAAAATTCAGCATTTTGAAGACTGAAATCCATGATCTTTAACGGTCTCCGGCAATATGTTTTCATTGACATCTGTACCCATTCATAATACTATAGCAGCATAAGATAATTTATGGAGGTGCCTTGAATGGCTACAGTAGAACTCAAGAATATTACAAAAGTATACCCCGGCGGGGTCCGCGCAGTTGATAATGCAAATATCACTGTAAATGATCAGGAATTTGTTATCCTGGTAGGACCTTCCGGCTGTGGAAAAACCACTACTTTACGAATGGTTGCCGGTCTTGAAGACATTACAGAAGGCGAGCTTAAAATTGATGACAATATCGTAAATGATATTCCGCCGAAAGACCGCGACATCGCAATGGTTTTCCAGAATTACGCACTTTATCCTCATATGAATGTTTAT
>CAZKOK010000171.1:0-7955 GCA_964554355.1 uncultured Spirochaetia bacterium
GTGAATTAGGCATAAAAAAACTTGTCATTGCTTCTCTTTACTATTACGGAAAGGATTATTCTATCCACCTTACAATAAAAGATACAACAGCGGACATTACAAATTTAACAGCAAGCATATCATTTACCACAATGGAAGAGCTTGAAAACAATACCGCTATTGATGAAGAACTCGACTTCGGGAGTCCCATGGTCAGTTTTTTCGATTACATATATATTGGGCTTCTCATTCTGCAGCTTATAATTACAGTTCTGGCTGTTTTCGGAAAAAAACCGCTGCTTCTGTTCGAATCGGTGATATCAGTAACAATAATCCTGTTTCTGTTCTCCTTTCTGTATGCAAAAAATGCCAATATGGATTATTTCCAGCGCTTTGTAGCAACCGAAGGACAGGTCACAATTGCCCAGAATACCGCTACCGAACAGCTTTATGCAATTATACGCTTCTTTCCTCTGCTGCTTCTGAATATTGCACAGACAATTTTACTCAGATTCAAAAACTTCCGAAAATCATCTGCACTGGAAAAAATCAGAAAATCAGCTTTTTTTCTTACGCTGATTTCTGCGGTTCTGTATAGTCTGCAGTTTCCAAATAATCTGGTCCTGTGGGGGATTCCGGTACTTGCCTGGATTTCACTCGTTCCCCTTTTCATTTCACTCACAGCCTGCCCGTTTGGCCGGGGTCTCCTGTATGGTACGGTTTTCGGCGGGATCCAGTCTGTGCTGATAAATTTCTGGCAGGGCACCTACAGTTATATCGGGCTGCAGATTGTAGCTGCCGGACTGATAATAGAATACTTTCTTTTCATGCTTGTACTCAACGGTCTTTTCAAAGTCAGCGGAAAATTCAAACTGCTGATTATTCCGTTCGTCTGGACCTTTTTTGAATATCTCCGCTCAATCGGTTTTCTCGGCTTTCCATGGGGCCTGGCAGGAACAAGTCAGTTTACATTCACACCCTTTATTCAGCTTGCATCGGCCACCGGGATATGGGGACTCAGTTTTATCGTATTTGCAGTTAATTCCGCCATTTCATATCTTGTTCTTGAATTTATAAATAACAAATCGCTAAAACTTTCGTTCAGGAAGTTCATATTTCCTGCCGCCGCCGGCATTCTGTTTGTTCTGAATATTATATTCGGAATGATATCAACTGCAGTTCTTGACAGCAAGGAAAGGAAGGCAGAAGGAACAATTAATGTCCTTGTCGTCCAGCAGAATACGGATCCGCGCAAACATGATTATGAAGAAAGTCTTGCCAGCCTGAAAAAACTGAGCCGGCTTGGAATTGAAGAAACCGGAATCAGGCCGGACCTGATTGTCTGGCCTGAAGGGGCTTTCAGCCCTGATATAAGATACTGGTCCGAACCTTCACGCAGCCGGTCAAGTTTTGGGCGCATGGCACAGGAACTGGCCGAATTTGCACAGGAGTGCGGAACAAGCATTGTTACAGGCACACAGGACCATATCTTCCTGCTTGGCGATGAATCCGAACTTGTGCAGCGAAATATGAATTCATCTGCCCTGCTGAATTCTGACGGAAGTCTGAACAGGATTTATCATAAAATGAAACTTGTTCCGTTTACCGAACACTTTCCGTACAAAAAGGAATTCCCTGCAATGTGGGAGCTTCTTCAGAAATTTGACACATCAAACTGGCTGGCAGGCTGGGAACGCAGAATCATGGAAACCAGGGATGGTCTCCGCTTTATTACTCCCATATGCTTCGAAGATGCCTTTCCCGACCATATCCGGCGCTTTGTTGTTAATGGTGTGGATATAATTACGAATATGAGTAATGACTACTGGTCGCTCTCACCTGTCGAAGGTCTTCAGCACGGCATAAACGGTCTTTTCCGGGCAGTTGAAAACAGACGCCCGATGGTAAGAGCCACCTGCTCCGGATACTCTGTCTATGCAAATGCCGCCGGAAGAATAAAGGATAAAGTTTCAGAGTTCTATTCACCCGGATACATAATGGCTGAAATTCCAGATGTGGACAGAGGCTTAACATTATACACACGCTTCGGCGACTGGTTCCCGGTATTGATGATAATATTGTGCATTGGGTTCCTGATTGTTCTTAACGTGCTTCGTTTATTAATCCACAGAGGTCACAGAGGGATATAAGTAATTTTTATACAGAAATTTTCCATGATTTATTTTTATTATTCGGATTTTATTTTTATGTTTTTTTACAACCCCCAAAAAAAATATGTGACATAAAAATCATTTTCCCGGGAGCCTGAAAGACTTTCACCAAAAACTCTGTGTTCTCTGTGAACTCTGTGGTTCAAAAAGTATTTAAGTTCACATGAGCGGTGAGAACAATCTGCATATCGAATTAATCAGTCTGCGCGGGAACGAGAATTTATTCAGATCTTCCAGTGTAAACTGGCTGCACAGTTTCCTGTCTTTTTCAAACTGGGTTTTCATGAGTGCGGCCTGTTTTTTATCATAAACGTAGATATTCCCCTCATAATCAAGCCTGAAACTTCTTAAATCAAAATTGCAGCTTCCAATGGACAGAAGGGCATTGTCCGCAATAACCATTTTTGAATGAAGAAAGCCGGCCTGGTAAAGATAAATATGCACACCGGCTTCAAGAAGTCTCCGGAAATAGGTAAATGCGGCAAAAAAGGGGATCTTTTTGTCCGGCCGGCCCGTCATCATCAGCTTTACTTCCACTCCGCTGAGTGCTGCTGTTTCCAGGGCCTGCTGTACGGGTTCTCCCGGTATAAAATAGGGACTCTGTATATATATTTCACTGTTTGCATTTGTAATTATATGGAAATAACTCATTTCTATTGCGCCCCAGTCGGAATCAGGTCCCGAGACGCAGAACTGGACCGGAATTCCTGTCCGTTTTCTCCAGTCGGACGGAAACAGGAGCTTGTCTGTCAAATGCTCATTTCCGCTGTTATACCAGTCGGTAAGAAAGACGGTCTGCAGCAGGATTACACAGTGGCCGGTCAGCCTGACCTGGGTATCCCGCCAGTTTGCAAAACGGGAGCCGCCGGTTATGTACTCGGTACCCAGGTTCATCCCGCCGGTATAGGCTGTTTTACCGTCAATTACAACAATTTTGCGGTGATTGCGATAATTAATATTAATTTTCACAAGAGGAATTGTCGGATCAAGAAAAAACTTGTACTCGATGTCTGCTTCTGAAAGCGCCTTGCGGTATTTTCGTGAAATGGTAAACAGAGACCCAAGACCATCGAAAATCAGTCTGACTTTTACCCCCTGTCTGACCTTTTCTGAAAGGATGGTAAGGAATTCATCACCAAGAGGATCTGAGCGCCAGATAAAAAACTCCATATGGATGCTGTCAGATGCTTTTTTTATGTCCCCTTTCAGTGCTTCAAAAAAAGATTTGCCGTCAAAAAAAGCATCCATCCGGTTGTTTGAAGTTATTACTGCGCTGGAGGAACGCAAAAGCAGGGTTATCGTCTTGTATATATCATTTTCATTTTCATTCCTGTTAAAAAGCCTGTTAAGAAAATGCTCCTGGGCTTCAAGCACAGGCTCAAGCTCCTGTCTGAAAAGTTCTTCAGGCTTCTGCCGGATAAGTTTCTTTTTTCTCCAGTTAATTCCGAAAATCAGATATCCTAAAGGCCCGGCAAAAGGAACAAGAACAAGAAACATTATCCAGGCCAGTGCACTCTGGGAGTGCCTGTCCTCAAGCAGTATCTGCAGAATTATTACTGCTGCCGCTATTGTATTTATAATGTACAGAATCTGCAGGATACTCATTTAAACAATCGTAACAGCCCTGTCATACAGACGTCAATCACTGTTTGAAATTTATTTATTGTTTATCAGCTGCAGGAACACGCGCAATCATGTCTGCTGTTTTCCGGCATGTGAACGGATAATATGATTTGATAATATAAACAGACCGGAAAGGGCCTTCGGGAAATTACTGTATACCCTTTCTTTGAGTTCGTTCACAGTAATTTCATCTGCCATTTCATCTTTTCCGCCCTTTTCCCTGATTGATTTTTCAAACAAATCAGGATTTGCCCACAATAAAAAAGGAGAAAGCATGGCATAATACTGTTCCTTAATTTTTTCATCATTCGGAAGGTTTACCGAATTGAATCCGAACAGAAAACCTTCGGCCCACATTCTGATTGCATCATCATCAGGTTTTTTACCGTCCGGAGAATAGGGAAATACTTTTTCTGCGCTTATATCAGCGGCCAGTTTTTCGTAAAATCCTGCAAGCCCGTTTACAATCATGCTTCTCTGCTGATCTGTCTGAAATTCGGGAGAAGCCCCCTTCATATTGTAAACTGCCTTAAGCCAGACACCCGGCGGAACCATTCCCGGAACAACAATGACCGCACACAGCATCCCGTGTACAGCTGCCGGCTTCATCGGATCTGCGCATACCATCTGAAGCTGATTATAAGCTCTTTCGAGAGGATGCATTTCAATCTCCCGTTAATATCGTTAGTCCGCAGACAGCATAAGCGATATCCCTGTTTTCATCAATACATAAAAAATCCAAATGATTTTTTCAACATTTCTTCAGGATTCTTTGCGCTTTCATCATTAATCCCTTATTAATATATATAGTGCAGAATTTTTTCCGGAATTATAAATTTTTAAAAACGGAGAAATAAAATGTTTAAAAATTCGAAAATAGGCATTAAACTTGCGTTTTCAACAGGTTTTTTATTTCTGGTGCTGGTAACGGTCACATTCATTTCACTTATCAATTATTCAAGCATAAAAAAGGAAATTGAAAGAAATTACTATACCTTTAACCTGGGCAAGGCGATACAGAGTATCCGTATCGCAGAAAAAAACTACAAGTATACGAATAACAACATCTATTCCGCTGAAGTGGCAGCCAGGCTTATATTGCTTGAAAATCAGACAAACGACCTGAACACATTGATTTCCGAACGTCAGGACATAAAATCAATGGAAAACATCATGAAAGCGGCTGATACCTACAGTGAAGAATTCACTCTGTTTTCATCAAACAGCGGAGAGGCTGTCAATAACATAAATGCAATGGATAAGGCTGCCGGAGAAATCACAAGCGAAAGCAGTCAGCTGCACTGGCGGATGATGGATATGATGAACACCCGGATAGACATGCTTTCTGTAATACTGGGTATTATTGCAGGAGTAAGCGGTTTGGCCGCTCTGGTCCTGGCATTATTAATTTCCAGAGGCATTACCGCTCCTCTGAAAAGCACAAATCTGGTAGTGGATTCCATTGCTTCAGGCGATCTGACAAAATCAGTGGAAATATTCCAGAAAGACGAAATCGGCATTCTTGGATCCAATATCAATAAAATGCTCAGCCAGCTGAATTCAATAGTGAGTGATGCAGGCAACAACGCAAATGTAGTCCTTTCGGGAACAAAGGATCTTTTCAGTGCAGCCGAGATCCTTTCAAATTCGGCAACAGAGCAGGCATCATCAATAGAAGAAGTAACCGCCTCCATGGAGCAGATGGTTTCCAATATCAGACAGAATGCCGATAATTCACAGCAGACCGAGGGAATTGCATTAAAAGCCGCCGGAGATGCTGAAGAAAGCGGGATGGCTGTCAATAATGCAGTTGAAGCAATGAATGAAATTGCATCCAGGATATCAATTATTGAAGAAATTGCCAGAAATACAAATCTGCTTGCTCTTAATGCTGCAATTGAAGCGGCCCGTGCAGGTGAGCACGGCAAAGGTTTTGCCGTTGTTGCCTCCGAGGTCCGCAAACTGGCTGAAAGATCACAGATAGCGGCATCCGAAATAAGCGAATTATCCAGAACTTCCGTCCAGGTAGCGGCAAAAGCGGGGAGCATGCTTGAAAAACTGGTACCTGATATTAATAAAACTGCCGAACTTGTACAGGAGATTACAACTGCAAGCATGGAACAGAATACCGGTGCCGAACAGATAAACAATGCCCTTCTGCAGATTGACAAGATAATCCAGCAGACTGCAGAACTTTCAACACAGATAAATTCGGCAAGTCAGGAACTTTCCAGTCAGGCTGAAAATCTGCAGAATGATATGAACTACTTTATTTTAAAATCAGATGACAGGAAAGAAAAGGCTGTCCTTCCCAAATATTCAGCTGCAGATAAACCGGAAAGAAAGGCGGCCCCGATCCGGAGACCTGTTCAGCAGACAGCAAAGCAGGATTCTTCCCGATCTGACAACCCTACCCAAAGGACCAGGCCGGTTCAGCAAAGCCCCGCTTCCGCTGCAGAAAAGCTGAAAACCCGGGAAAAGCCGGTGGTCCGGCCTGCAAGGCCGCTGTATGAAAAAGCGGATAATAAACCTGGAGAAACGGGTATTACCCTTAAAAAAAGAAACCAGCCTGTCAGCCATGACAAGCTGGATGATGAATTTGAGGAATTTTAAGCCTGAGATCAGTAGTCGGGAGTATAATCACTGTCCTCGATGGCAACTTCATCATCGTATTCACCCAGGGTGTAATTAAACATATATGAATCCTGATCCTCGTCAATAGCCAGAACATTGTATTTGATTTCGGTATCTTCTACTGCAACAAGCACTTCAAAATAGTCGCCGGGCATCAAAGTAGTCTGATAATCGAGAAAATCAACACCCCACATATCCGAATCCGCAGGTGAAATAAAGACACTGAGAATTTCATAACTGGTTTCATTGCTTATTGTAAAGTTAATAAACTCAGGGATTTCATATGTTTCATCAAGACTGTCTGAATCAATCCATACCCAGGCCTCATCGTCATCACATATTTCAAAATCCCAGATAATGTAGGTATCGTTATTTTCATCTATTATCATAATATCAAAACTGGAGCATGCGTCCGGATAATGGATGTAATATGATATCGTTTCCTGATCTTCGAGTGTGCGGTATGTCCCCAGTAATTCCGGCCCCCAGTAATTGCTGTCTCCCGGAGAAAGAAATATATAATATACTTCGGCCCCTGTGTCATTATAGAAATTAATTACATTCAATTCATTCATATCGAATGCCTGCAGGCTCAAGCCCAAAAGCATCATGACAGAAACCAATATTACCCTTTTCATCATGAAAGCCCCCTTTTTCTAGATTATAAAAAAGTGAATCAGAGATGTCAAAGAATATGAAGATACTGCTGTATATTTTTTCAGGCAAATTACCGAAAGATAAAACAGGCAAGCCTGTTTTTTTTTATTTTAAAATAAGGGAACAGCTGTTATATTTAAATCCTGAGGGATAAGGAGTCGGAAACATGTTATCAAGGGAAATTCAGACCTTTCTGCTGGATAAGGAATATCATGCAGAAAAAAATATAAGTCTGGCCAGAACAATATATCTGGCTGTAATGCTGGTTATTATCAGTCTTCTGTACATGGAAAACAGCTCTGAATATCCCTCAGTACTGATTCTTCTATTATCGGGAGCGCTGGTCCTTTCGGTAATTGTCTTTGCAGATGTAGTTCTTCTGTACAGACATGCCCGGACATCAGGATTTATAAAAATGGCAAAATACGTTTCGACTCCCCTTGATATTGCGGCTTTTGGATTTTTAGCCTGGTTTCTTAAATCCCAGAAAGAACTGGGAATTTCAGATACATGGGGAATTTCCCTGATTATATTGGGCGTTACCGGACTTACACTGCTCTTCTGCATATTCAGACTGAGCATATCGACTGCCATACTGAATTTTATTCTGACTGCCGCCGGCTATACCTATCTGAATTACTGGATTCAGGACAATTACAAATCATCTGTAGTCAGGCTTATCCAGGACAAGGTTTTTGACTCGAATGAGTTTATCTTTTTTACATTTGCTCTTGTTCTTACCGTCATTGCCGTTCTTATGATAATTTCACGTAAAAAGAACCTGGCAAAGGTAGCCCGCGAACAGTGGCTTAGAAGATTTATATCTCCTTCAGAAGTAAATGCTGTTCTTAAGGGCAAAAAATCCATTACTGTACCGGATAATAAAACAGA
>CAZKOK010000172.1:0-7860 GCA_964554355.1 uncultured Spirochaetia bacterium
TCCCGCCCCTGCAACATCATCAATAAAATCATCACTTAAATTAACAGCATCATCAATAAGGTCGTCAACCAAATTGACAGTATCATCAGCAAAATCATCTGCATAATTATAGGCAACAGATGCTGCTTTATTAAATCCACTATATACCCGCATAACGCCTGCAGTCCCAACATCACGCAGAACTTCATCATAATTACTTGGAGTAAAAGCTTCTACCAGATCATATCCCCATCCGGCAATGGAATACCATAACCAACCAAATGGGTTAGAATGATTCCAGCAATAACTTGCTTCTCTAAACATTCTATCTGATGCATATTCAGAAAAATGATGGGCCTCCATGAAGATTTCACCATCACCTAGACCTGTTCCATTTGGATCTAGTCCACCCTCAAGGAATATTTCGCCTATAGATTTATTTTCATCAGTGTTTTCTGTTGACCTGTCACCACACAATCCCAATAAATCCACATAATTAATTGCATCATTCCTTACATACCCATACCAGTTTAGCCCGTCATTAATCGGATCAACACTGTTCCAGCGCTTTGTCTGTGGCGAATAGTCCCTGAAGCCGTAATTATACAGCCCTGTCAGGCTGTCCATCGGCTTGCCGTTGTAGCCGATTCCATTGGCATCTGAAAGATCTCCGCCATATAGTTCTCCAAAAGCAGCATATGAATAATTTCCGGTTACTTTACCTTTCCAGTCTGTAGTCAGAATTGTTGAACCAAGGATATCCTGATAAAAGTATGTGCTGTATTTCCTGTCCAGCCACTCTATTCCGTGTTTGCCGTCGGATGTTGCCTGAACTGATAAAAGCTGACTGCCTGCAAACTGATATTCACTGGTTATTCCCAGCTGTTTCCACCAGGAGTTTTCAGGTTCCTGGTATTTGTATTCCGCAAGCGGATTGAACGAGAATCCGTCATAAAGTGTATAGGTGTTTTCTTCTGTATTATATTGTTTTCCGGGACCGCCGTATGTGTAATGTTCTTCTCCGGTCCTGCGGCCGAACACATCATACAGATATTCGGCTCCGCTTTGCGGTGTCCAGGGCTGATTTATTTTCCAGGGCTGGTCCGCCTGGACTGATGCAAGCTGGTTTTCGGGATTGTAGGTGTATGATGTTTCAAGGGTCCCCAGGGATTCATTTGTCAGATTCCCGTTGTTGTCATAGGCAAAGGTTCTTTGTCCCTGCGATACAAGCCTGTTGCTGATATCGTAATCAAAATCCAGTATTCCCCAGCCGTCAAGCCTGTAATCAATGTTGTCGGCTGCGTCATAGTGATATTCTTCCTCCCAGAAACGCATGCTGCCGATATAATCCGGAATATTACGGTTGTCAGAGACGATTTCAGAAAATATATCTGTAATTTTATTTTCTGTTTCATATGGAATTTCGAGATTCTGAACAAACGGAAGCGCCTGGTCATCAATAGTTATTCCGTATTTTGTTTTTCCTTTTGCTGCCGGATCTTCCCACAGGAAATTGAAATGTTCATTATCCCTGACCATTGTATCGAAGGCATTCGTTAGTGAATTAATTTCTTTGTTTGACACACCTATAACATCATCGCTCCAGTCATGTTTGTTGCCGTTTTCCCTGTCATAAACAATTCCGGCCTCGATACGTTCGGCAAGGGACTGGATCTGTCTGTTATCTTCGAATGTATAGAATGCTTCCTTAAGACGACCTGCAGGATCATAGGTGTAAGCCGTAAGCATGCCTTTTTCATCAAGCTGGAAGATCCGTTTACCGGAATTATCATAAAGATATCCGCGGGAACTGAGAACTTTATTCTTTGCGTGTTCATTGTTCCAGTTGATAATTGTTTCCGGTTTACCGGCGGTATCGTAGCTGTAATCGGTCCCTGTGCTGTTTGGATAGACTTCTGTGATTAGCAGGTTACGCGGATCATAGGCAAAAGTTGTCTTTTCACCATCAGGATCGGTCAAAACAGTAAGGCGTCCAAGGGCATCATAATTGTAAACGGTTTCCCGGGAAAAGCCTGAATCAATCAGGGTCCTGGAAATAATATTTCCGGTCGGATCGTAAGCATAATCAATCGTTTTTTCTGTTTCATCCCCGCCGAGATCCACTGTTTTGACCAGTTCCAGCCTGTTAAGTTCATTGTAGATGAAATCCTGTATAATGTTTTCATTACCGGCCATAATCATATTGCCGTTTGGATCATACGCAAAGCTTTCGCTGCTTCCGTCAAAAAACTGTTTTCCTGTAAGTCGGTTCAATTTGTCATAAAAATACTGTGTCGTGTTTCCGTTAAAGTCAGTTAACGTGGACAGATTTCCATTTGGATCGTAGTTGTAAAAAGCCTGCATGCCGTCAAAACCTGTCTCTGAAGTAAGCCGGTTAATTTCGTTGTAGCCGTATCCGTATGTGTTGCCGGCCGCATTTGTCATGGAAACCATATTCCCGTTGGGGTCATAATCAAAAATGGTCTTTTCATTAAGGCCGTTGACAATTGCAGTCATCCTGCCCAGTGAATCATATTCATAACCGGTAATCCGGTCTTCTCCGTCCGTCACCTGAAGTACATTGCCGCGTCCGTCATATACGTATTCTGATGTAACTCCTGAAGGATCGGTCGTCCTGAACAGCCTGCCCAGCGGATCATATTCAAACAGTGTCCTGTTTCCTTCCTGATCTTCCTGCCAGATTACCTTGTTAAGCTGATTGTAGCCGAACTTTATGGTATAGCCGAGTGCATTTTCAATTTCGGTAAGTCTGTTTATATCGTCATAATGGTAATTGGTTCCGTTGCCCAGCTCATCCGTCATAAAGATTACATTTCCCAGGCTGTCATACTGAAGGCTTACAATATTTCCCTGTGCATCGGTTTTATAGAGAAGTCTTCCCGATAAATCATAAGTATACCGGGTGACATTGCCGTTCTTGTCTGTCAGGTCAGTCAGGTTTCCGGCAGCATCATATATAAACCCGGCCGTATTGCCTTCTGCATCTGTATATTCTGTCAGTCTGCCGAGAGAATCATATTTAAAAGATTCGCTGTTTCCAACGGCATCTGTTATACAGACAGGATTTCCAAGCAGGTCATATTCAATTTTGAATTCATTGCCGAGAGCATCAACGGAAAGTTTGAGTCTTCCCATTTTATCATAATAATATTCTGACTTATTGCCTTTTCGGTCTGTAAATGATTTTATGTTTCCGTCGGGATAATACTCATAAATTATGCTGTTTCCCTGCGGATCTGTAATTTCAGAAATACGGTTCATGGAATTGTATCCGGTTATCCAGACATTTCCTTCAGCATCAGTCTTTTCGGTTAAATTGCCGTTTCCGTCATATAAATAGGATTCGCCGATGCCAAGCTGCTCATTGATATAGGAAATCAGCCTTCCGCGGGTATCATAATCCATTAACATGACAGTGTTTTCCGCAAGCACCTGCCTGACCGGATTTAATTCTTCGTTGTAGAAGATCTGCATTTTCTGTCCGAGAGGATCGGTTATGGTTTCCATTTCGCCCTTGGCGTTGTATTCAAGGTAAGCTGTTTTGCCAAGAGCATTTGTCAGTATTTCGGGTTTGCCTCCGTCTGTATATTGAAAACTGCTGGTTTCTCCCAGCGGTCCGGTTATCGAAAGAGGATTGTCAAGATTGTCATATTCGATACTTGTAGTCCCTCCGAGAAGATTCACAGCGGAAACAATCCTTCCCATCTCATCAATCACGAATGCCTCAAAGCTGCCGTCCGCGTATATTTTCCGTTCAGGATATCCGTTTTCATCATAAACAATCTCCGTGACATATCCTTCAGGATCAGTTATTTTTTCCAGCAGGCCAAGATTGTTTACATTATATTTCCAGGTTGAGTTATCAGGATATATTAATTCAGACAGATTGCTGTTGTCATCATAATTGAAGGTTATATAATGGCCATTAACATTTCGTAATGATTTAAGATTATTATGTTCATCATACTGCATTGTTACGTTGGAACCGTCAGGAGCATTTATGGAAACAAGATTGTTGTTTTCATCATATTCGTAGAATGTTGTATAACCGTTTTCATTGGTAATAGAATGTGTATTTCCGGCATTGTCATATGAAAAAAATCTTGCATCACCGTTTGCATAATGAATTTCAGAAACAAGATATTTTTCGTTATATACATATGTTACCGGTTCATCCAGACGGTTGATTGCCGTGGTAAATCCTGATTCAAAATCATAGCTGAATTCCCATTCGTCACCTGCAGGATCTACAGCTTTTGTAAAAATTATCTTTCCATCCGGCATAATTTCATATTCATAACTGTAAGCTTCGCCGTCAGGCTCTGTTTTTCCGGAAATCAGTCCGGCTTCATATTCATAATCGTGTATTCCGCCTTCGGGATCAGTGTATTTATCCAGAAGGTCGCCATCATATTCATAACTGTAAACCCTGCCCAGAGGATCGGTAATGGAAGTTATTTTATTGCCGCTGTATGTAAAAACAAGTTCCCTTCCGAAATCATCAGTTACGGTATTCAGAACTCTTCCGTCAAAATCAAAATATGTTTTATTGCCGTTTTTATCTTCAATCTGTTCAAGACGGCCCATAAGCGCATATGTCGTCTTTGTATTCTGTTTATCAGTGAAAACAATTGTCCCGTCAGCGTTCAGATATCCTTCGGAATCTCCGTCAAGCATCGGCTCAAGTTCGCTCCCGTCAGGATAGAAATTAAGGTTCCCGTCACTGTAATGAACATCTGTATCATAATCCGGCAGTTCTGCAATATGGTAAAGCCGTCCGATCCCATTGCCGTCTAAAAGCTTTACATACTGGTTGCCGAAAAACTGTTCGTCATAAAAATCAGGATCAATCGAATAAGCGTTTCTTGCTTCATTAAATTCAGCAAGCAGTGCTTCGTCTTCGGAAATATCCAGCATTGCAGCAAGGTCTGAAAGTATTCCTTCTATAGTTTCAATATCTTCACTTTCCCAGATCCCGAGATCAATTTTGTACTGATTAACATATTCTATATGTTCTTCAATCTCGGTTATTGCAGCAAGAACGTCTATTTTCGCCTGATTAACAATCGGAAGATAATCATTTGCATCTTTTAGGGCCTGTTCTGCAGCTTTAACTGCATCGCCAAGTATAATCTCGAATTCATCGAGATCTTTAAGTAATTGTTCTATATCACGCTGCTGCTCATAAGCAGATGCTCTTCTGGAACTGGCATTTCCGGCTAGAGAGTCTGCATCCTTATACAGCTGATCAGCGGCCTGGTAAGCGCTGGAAGCAAGATCATAAATATCCTGGAGTGTTTTTTCGAGAGCATCAACGGAAAGGATTTTATAGTTATCAAGTTCTTCCAGTATTCCTGGAAGGGTTTGTCGCCAGTAGTCAGCTTCCGAGGAATGATTTGTGCCCATTGCTGCATCAAGCTTCTGAGCAGCTGAATAGGCTGTATCTGCTGCAGCTACAGCGCTTTTAATGGCATTTATTGCTGCGATTATGGCTTCATCAGATTTATCCTGAAATCCGAGTCCGGTTTCTGCGGCTGTCATTGCATCATCAGCATGTATTCTGGCATGTGAGGCGGATGTCCTCGCCAGGACTGCATTATCATATGCAGAACCCGCTCTTGAATAGGCGGTTTTGGCAAATCCCATACTGTCATCTGCGTGGCCGAAGGCAAGCTGCAACTCGGTATCAGCTAACCCTGCTTCAATAAGCGCTAACCCTGCGTCTCCAATAGCTTTTTCACAGAAATCAATAGCGTCTTCAGCAGCAAGAAGAGCGTTATTGGCATCAATAAGTGCATTCCCGGCATCGATTATCGCCTGGTCAATCTCTCTGTTCGCTTCTTCATAATTTAACAATAACTCTTCATACTGTCCGTTAACATCCTCTATTGCCTGTTCGAGCATTGCGACTTCTTCAGCATAATTCGGTTTTACGCCGTAAATAATCCGTGAATCATAATTAAAACTCCAGCCTTTTCCGAAAGAGAAATCCTTTTCGTTTCCGCTTGAGTATTTTCTTGAGACATTTATTAACTGATTTATATAAGTATATCCGAGGTCTGTTTCTGAAAATTCATTTGCGCCTGTTGCTATATTTGCCGGGTCATTAACTGTTAAGCCCATATCCTGACGCGCCTTATCCATCAGGACATAAGAAAACTCTTCAACCAGTCCCTGATTATCAGAAATCCACTCGTCCGAAAATCCCATGATGCGCAGTATTTCATCGCGATTTTCAATAGCAGCTTGTGTAAATACTTCGGACTCACCTAAATGAGACTGCGAATTAAGCAGATTATCTCTCGCCTGACCAAATAGATTATTATATTCCGTGACCTTTTTATAACTAAGAATTAAATTGCCTTCCGAATCTTCTGTAAATCCATATGTATCCAGCAGATCCTGCTGGGCTTCTGTTAATCTTTGCCTGGATAAACCTTCTGAAGTCTGAGAGTTAGAGAGAGCTGTTCCTGACAAGCTGTAATCTGTATCTGCACTGCCTTTATATGTTTCAGCAATTCCCTGATCATCATTCGAATTACCCAAATCCCCACTGGCGGGACCAACGTATTTTTGCGCTTCTGTTAAATTTTGTTCGCTTACAGAAACATTCTCATCCTTCTTTTTTACTAAATTCGAAACGGAAATCATATTGTCTTCAAACTGTTTCTGAAAAGCTGTAAGGACTGTATCTACAATTTCTATTCCGCATATAGTGCATTTTTTGTAAACGGTTCCATCTTCAACCCATGGAGTTCCCCAGTCAGGAGTATGAGAACCTAAATCTACAGTATGACCACAAGTCTTTCCGGCAACAACTGAGGTACATTTTTTTGTACCCACATGCTCCCCGGCAACTGTTTCCCAAATTTCTTCGTAATCATGCTTTTCAGGAAAATCTTCAAGCGGCACCGGATTCTGTCCCTTTTTGCTATGAAAACCACACCCACCTTCCCAGTAAGCACATTTCCAATAACCCCACCTAAGATAATGGAACTCATCATCCGAGTGACTTATCCAGGGAGCCAGATAACCCCAATGATGAACTCCATCCATACTAAGAGGGCAGTCCCCCGGTTCTCCCGGATCTGGAGGCTGGTTTGTAGGAATTGCAAAACTTCCTGATACTATACTGAATAATAATATGAACAAACAAAATAAACTCTTTTTCATTTTGACCCCTTGCTTGATATATAATTTCTTTTTACTTTTTTATATACAAAATAATCATTGAATTGGATTTTTATAGTTCCTCTTTAATATAGGGAATATAATATCCTTCATCTTCCAACAATAATACATATTCATTCGGGCATATTTCGTTTTCAGAATATTCGTTCCGGATCCATTCCGTGTGATATGTAAATTCTCTTTGATCTTCATTAATATATGATTTGCCGCTTTCATAAACAAAATCATTTGTTATTTTAATTGTCAAAGTGCTATCTTTAAATGTCCATGTAAATTTTTCTCTGAACATTGGTTCATCTGTATATTCAAATGTAAAAGTTTTATTATCCCAGAGTACGTTTTTACCATTAAAAAGTTCTCTCCTCTGATATTCACCCGTTCCATCAGCATAAAAAATTCTTACTCTACAGGATAAATAACTATCTACATTATACAGCTTTTTCGCACTAGCCTCTAGTTCCTCCCTAGTATCATATGCAAACGGATAAACAATAAAATCCTCTTCTTCATGATAATATCCGGGCGCAATATTAAGCCATGCACCAATAAGGGAGTCTCTTGTAATCTCCGGTATATCAGCAGAAATAACCAGAACAGAAAAAACAGAAATTAATAATATTACAATAATCTTTTTCATAGGAAAACATTCTCCTTGTTTTTGGAAACCGG
>CAZKOK010000173.1:0-7845 GCA_964554355.1 uncultured Spirochaetia bacterium
AACATCATGAAATTTTGATGATAATCCTCTGCAGGATAAAAAGCATTTAACGGGCTGAGTTCCGTCACGATTTTGTCCGGGAACACACCTGCATCATCCAGAATAGCAATATACCGGGCAGCAATATCTTTCTGTTCTTCATCCATATAGAAAATTACTGAACGGTACTGTGTGCCGCGATCAGGTCCCTGATAATTAAGCTCCGTAGGATCATGGGCTACATGGAAAAAGACCTTAAGCAGTGTTCCGTAAGTTATCACTGAAGGATCGTATTCAATTCTGACTGATTCGGCATGTCCTGTTGTTCCGCTTCCTACAGTATGATATTCTGCTGTTTCCTTGCTTCCGCCGGAATATCCTGAAACCACATCTTTTACGCCTTTCAGTTTTCAAAGACAGCCTCAACGCCCCAGAAACAGCCTCCGGCGAAGACAGCCACGGCTGTTCCGGGACTATCGGTGAGTTTTTGTGCAGGAAGATCGGGGAACATTTCGTTGGGTGGGCTTTCAGTTGTCTGAATGGATTCGTCGGAACCGGATGGAAATGCTGAAAAGATCGATATGAAAATTAATGCAGACAGAAAAATTATTCTTTTTATCAACATGGGATCACCTCTGCTTTTAAAATAAGCATTGGGGAACAGAGAGTGAATTATAATTATTACTATTTTAGTTAAGATTTGTTTATATTTGGAAAGATTTGAGAATACGGGTTGAGACAGTGAATTGATGTCTATGTTTTACACAAGTGTTGGAGGAATTCAGTGTGGTTGAGGGTTTTTGTGGTGGGGACATCCCAATAGACAATATACCCCTTAAAAAACTCATCTCTTTCACTAAAAAATATGTATATATTCGTACAGTTATCGGTATCAAATTCTACCAAATTGATGTCATCAAGATATTGGTTGATGCAAAGTGCTATAATATATGAAACCGACAACTTAAACACCCTCCGCATATCCAGACACCTTTCATACAATTCATCATCCAGCGTCACATGAAGTCTCCTGAATTTCTGATCATCACACAATCTCTCCTGATAACTCACAGTATCCAAAAGCACAGGATCTCTTTTCCCTCTGCTTACTTCATTCCTTAAAAGACAGCTTATTATCCTGTTCTTGCTGATACCAGTCTCCGCTTTTTTCTCTTCTAGTTTCCGATAATTCTCTTCACTTATATAGATTGTTGTTTCCAGCTGCATAATATCCTCCTTTTGTTAGTTGTTACCCCAATAAACAGCAAAAAAGAAAATCCCGCTTCTGAATTATCGAATACCGCCTGGAAAATCTTTTTTAAGGAATTCACCCAAAATTATTGACATTTTCTATACCGATTGGTAACCTTATAAATTAAGGGGGCTGAATAAATGAAAGAGAAACTGCTGAATGCAGCATTAAAGCTGTTTTCAGAGGAAGGCTATAATGCAGTAGGAACACAAAAAATCATCGACTCGGTAGGCGTGAGTAAACCCACTCTGTATCATCATTTCGGCAGCAAAGCCGGGATTCTGCAGGAAATCATGTCTGTACATCGTGAACTCCTGTTTCCCGAGCTTGAAAAAGCTGCTCATTATAACGGGGACCTGGTCTGGACACTTGAACACACAATGGAAACGCTTTTTCATATGGGCACGACCCATGAGGATTTTTTCAGACTTCTATTAACACTGAGTTTTGCTCCTCCCAAAAGCGAGGAAGCCGAACTGGCAGGCGGTTTTTTGTCGGATATCTTCAAAATCCTTGAAGACCTTTTTATTGCAGCTGAACCCCAGCATGGGAATATCAGAGGAAAAAGCAGGATTTTAAGCCGTATTTTCTTCAGCACTGCAGGCACATATCTTGGATTTTTCTGGAGCAGAACATTGCAGGAAGAAAGGAATACGGCATACAAGGCTGTAAAACAATTTATGCATGGAATTTACACATAATTTTAATTTTTTTTATACCCTGTATACCGATTGGTATGCGGCCAAAAGGAGTAACAGCAGAATGACAACATCAAAGGTCCTGAAATGGATAAAAAATGAATTTATTTACCACATCTACCCCCTTGGCATGCTTGGTGCCGATCCCAAAAACAGTTTCAACGGCCATGTCATAAACCGACTGCCCGAACTGATGAACTGGGCCGATTATTTTTATAATCTCGGCGTAACAGCAATTTACATCGGACCTCTTTTCAGTTCTTCAAGTCACGGATACGATACGGCCGATTATTTCTGCGTTGATCAGCGCCTGGGTACAAATGCCGACCTGAAGGCGCTTGTTGAATATTATCATCAGCATGATATAAAAATTATAGTTGATGCCGTCTTCAACCATTGCGGCCGGGAATTCTTCGCTTTTAAAGACGTTCTGTTCAACAGACACGGCAGCCGGTATTCCGGATGGATAAGCGGCCTTAATTTTCATGGAAACACCCATTTTAATGACGGATTTTCTTATGACAGCTGGAACGGTCATCACAGTCTTGTAAAGCTGAACCAGTCAAATCCGGAAGTTATCGGTTATTTCAGGGAAGTAATAGAATTCTGGATCACTGAATTCAATATTGACGGACTGCGCTTCGATGCAGCCGATGTAATGGACCGCCATTTTCTCTCTGAACTTACCCGGCATGCCCGGTCTCTAAAATCCGGTTTCTGGACAATCGGCGAGGTCATCCACGGTGATTATAATTCATGGCTGAATGAAGGCGGACTTGATTCTGTCACCAATTACGAAGCATACAAGAGTCTCTATTCTTCGCTGAATGATAAAAACTACTTTGAACTTTCCTGGACACTAAACCGCCAGTTCGGCAGCGAAGGTCTTTACAGGGATGTTCCGCTGTATAATTTCTGTGACAACCACGATGTAAACCGCATCGGCAGTCAACTCAAAGATAACCCGGATATTTTCCCGCTTCACATTGCCCTGTTTACCATGCCCGGCATACCGGTCATCTATTATGGAAGCGAAAACGGAATCAACGGAAAAAGAAATGAACACTCCGATCATCAGCTAAGACCCCGTTATACTGTCGAACAGGCATTTCAGCCGAACAACCTCAGGGATACAGTAATAAAGCTGAATAAAATCCGGAAAGAAAACCCGGCCCTAAGCTGCGGGGATTACCGCCAGGAAGCAGTATCCCATCAGCAGCTTGCTTTCAGCAGGGACGGAGGAAAGCATAAGCTTCTAATTGTGCTTAATTCGGATAAAAAAGAAGCTGAAATTGCAGTGCCGTGGATCCATGGCTGTTTCTATGACATCCTGAATGATGAATGGTGCACCTACTCAGGAAGAGTAAAAGTTTATCCGAAATGGGGACGGATTCTAAAAGTGATGTAAATTCTGAAATCAGAAAGATCACATAATACACGAAGAAAAAAATCCCCCGGGAGCCCGGGGGACGGGGGCTCAGCTGTGCTGACCTCCCTGCTTAAAATTAGTTTCCAATGTTCCTTACCTCCTTTATCCCCAGAATTTCTGACCGCAGACTTCGGCGGCAGATTTCGAAGCCCCTGTAACGCACAAACTGTGCTCGGAGAGGATAACGACTAATAAATAACTTTTCCGTTTTTCATGTTCTTTACCATTTTTCCAAAGCGTTTATTTTTTGCCCGGAACTCCTGTCTGGCCCTCTCGTTCTGTTTGGTTTCCAGATAAGCCAGTTCTTTTCTCAGCTCAAGATAGCTTTCATAGCGGGTCTGGTCCAGCGTGCCGACGGCAAGCGCCTGCTGTACTGAGCATCCCGGCTCTCCCTGATGGGAGCAGTCGCTGAATCTGCATCCGGCGG
This sequence comes from uncultured Spirochaetia bacterium, assembly GCA_964554355.1. Taxonomy (GTDB): domain Bacteria; phylum Spirochaetota; class Spirochaetia; order CAZKOK01; family CAZKOK01; genus CAZKOK01. The sequence continues at coordinate 3,786 of CAZKOK010000173.1, forward strand.
CCAGGGAACTTATCTCTTCAAATACCGAATCCAGGCTTTCCGCTTCTCCCCACAGCTGTATTTCTTTCAGTCCGGGTGAATCAATCAGCACTCCTCCTCCCGGGATCACGATCATAACTGCCGAGGTGGTTGTATGCCTGCCCCTTTTGTCGCTTTCCCGTGTTTCGCCGGTAAGCTGTTTCTCGGTCCCGAGCAGCACATTCGTCAGCGCAGATTTACCGACTCCGGAAGGTCCGATAAATACGATCGAACTGCCTGAAGGCACTTTCGACCTTATCAGTTCCACCCCCTCCCCGGTTTTTGCGCTGGCAACTATTACGTCAACGCCTGGAGCCGTATATTCCGCTTCGTTTTTTATCGCTTCCGGATCTTCACACAAATCTGCCTTGTTCAGAATAACAAGCGGCTGCGCGCCGGAATTCCAGGCGATTGTCAGATATCTCTCCAGTGCCCGTGAATTGTAATTCCTGCCGCCGTCCAGGCCGAATACGATTGCGACTGTATTTATATTTGCTGCAATCGGCTGTTCTTCGGTTGTAACACCTGCGGCTTTTCTGCTGAAAACGGAAAATCTCGGCAGTATTTCCTTTATCACCACAAAATCATCATGCATTTCATAGGTCACCCAGTCGCCCGCTACTGGCAGTTCCGCAGTTTCTTCGGCCAGATATACCATTCTGCCCGTAACTCTGGCATTGTAAATTTCATTTCCGTCAGCCAGCATATAAACTTCCCTGTTTCTCGAGATTATTCTCCCGGCCGGAACATCGGCCGGTAATTTTTCTTCCGGGTAATATCCCCAGCTACTGTTCATATTCAATTTCCTTTACATTTTCGCGTCCAAGTTCCTGCAGATTTTCTATTGCCTTCGACGCCGGGAAAGGCAACTGCATCATGAATGACGCGGCAAGTGTAAAAAGCAGCATCTCGTTATCATCTGCAGCAATACGATTGGTGCGGATTACCCCGCATTTTTCACATCGGTGGATAACCGACCACTCCCTGTTTTTCCGGATCCAGATGCTTATCGGAGTCATTATGCCCCTGCAGCCTGACCGCCGGTTACCTGTAATGATGTCAACATGCAGACTGCACAGACAGTACGGACAGTGGTTGCGCTGATTTCCTCCGTTCCTTAACGGGACGACAGCCCTGTCGCATGATTTACAGATGAAAGTTTCATCCGGATTACTGTTGATTATTTTTTTTCGGGACATTTAAATTCTCCATAAGCAGACAACCTCCTCGTTGTAAAAGCCATGAGTACCTTAAAAGAATTTAAAATGATGTCCTGTTCGGAACCGATTGAGATTAGATTTGGTTAAGGAAGGTTTTTAAATTAATTGGCGAAAGCTGATTTAAAAACTATTCCTGGAACAGGCACATCCCGCTCACAAAATCAGACATTAACGCCTCCTTATAAAAACAAAAAATAAGCATCGGCTGACGCTGAATACGTAATTCTTCTATGAAAACGAAATATTGTCAATATGCTGCGTGCAATTAGTCTTTTAAAACACTGCGTCCTGTTATAATGCCTGAATCAAGACAGGAACCGACACCCCCTGCCGGTTTTGTGTCGGAACCGACAAGAAAGAGGTTCTTGATGGGCGTTACATTATCGAATCTGTTAAGTGCTCCCTGTTTTAAATTTGTTGCAGCACCCACAACGCTTCCGAATTTTTCACCGGAATAGAAAGAAAGTGTTTTCGGAGTCCCGGCCAGTTTCAGTTCGGCTTTTTGTAGGAGGATTCCTGTAATCCTGCTGACTTTATTAATTATCATGGTTGTTATCCTGTCTTTCTCTGTTTTATATTTTTCTTTCGAAAGAGATATCCATTTATCGATCCTGTTATATTCTGTAATCACAATCCCACTTTTGCCTTCATTGTAAAACTCCGGATTTGTTTTCTTGTAATTGGTAATCAGAAAACTTGTTTCTTCATCCGGAACATTGTTAGGGTGAATTGCATCGTCAAGGTCATAACTGTTCGTAAACAATGTAGTCTCTGATTTAAATCCGTAATCCTCAATACTGAACGGCAATCCGAGATACAATTGGAAGGCGCTGGCAGACAGTATGTAATCTGCTATTTTTCCCGAATATTCTGAAGAAAGATACCGTTGGGAATCTGGAACAAGTTCAGTAAAAGTATTGTGCGCGGTATTGTTGGTTATGATCTTGTCTGCAAAATACTTATCTCCATTCTCAAGCTCCACTCCTGATGCTTTTCCGTCTTTTATTATTATTCTTGAAACCTTTTTTCTGTAATCTATAGTCCCGCCGTAATCTGTTATTCCGTCAACCAGCCTTGAAATCAATGTAGATGTTCCACCGACAATCGATTTGGGGGTATTTATAAAAAAGATATGAATAAATACTGATAAAATCAGGGCAGGACACTGTGCGGGCTGTATCCCGAAAAATACACACAAAACAGAAAATATATACCTGAGTTTTTTATTCTCTGTCAGACTGAATAACGCATTGGCACTTTTGTCCTTATATTTCATGATATGTGAATACTTCATTTTTGCCAGATTCTTCAGTAAATCAGATTTGTTTGAGGATTTCAGACAAAGCAATGCAAGAAGATCCAGCGGATAACGGAAAGGATTTACCCTCTGAAGACGCTTAATTCTAAGCAGATCGTCCGACAGCATGCTTATCTCATTCAGTATGAGTTTTGCATCCTGAAGATGATCCTTGAAATTTTCCTTAAAGAATTGGTTTATGTTTTTTTTCCCGGGGCCGATAAGAAACCGGCTTTCTATTTCCTTTTTGTCAAACCGAATAGCTTCAATTGAATATTCATGTTCCTTCAGCGGCAGATTATCAAGTTTCAATAATGATAATATCTGTTTCAGGTACATTGGATGATCAAATCCGGACAGGCTGTGGGTTGATGCTTCAAAAGTAAATCCTTTTCTTGTAAAAGTATGGACAAATCCGCCGGGCTGATGGAGTCTTTCAAACATTTTCACCTTGCATCCTCTTTGTGAAAGATAACTTCCAGCAGACAATCCTCCTACACCGGAACCAATAATAATTACATCCTGGTTTTTTTAATAGCCATACTTGCTCCAATAATGATTTTTTTCAGGCAGGAACAGGAAGATGAATGATAAATAGGAATATAACATGCATTTGTGAATTTTATCAAATATTTTTTAATTAAATTTACATAGGGTATGCTTAATATATTTACTTATTATTCGGAAAACAGAAATAAAAGCCAGGCTATAAAGCCTGGCTGATGTTAACTGTTAAGGACTTATTTGCCTGCATAAACAATTGCAAGTTCTGCCATTCTTGTCGAATATCCCATTTCGTTGTCGTAGAACGATGTCATTTTAACAAGAGTGTTTTCGCCTGCTTCGGTTACGCGTGTATTGCCGGGAATACACATTGAACTCCAGGGTTCTCCTACGCAGTCCCTTGAACATTCATAGTAATCGTCCACATCAAGGATTTTTCCAAGAATTGAATTTGCATTGATTTTCTTTGCGTTTTCTGCAACGGCTTTATTGATTTCATCAACGGTATGTTTTCCTTCAACAAGATAAACTACTTCTACAACAGAACCTGTGTCAGTCGGGACACGAAGAGCTGTTCCGTTCAGTTTGCCGTTAAGGTGAGGAAGTACTTTTCCTACTGCAATTGCAGCACCGGTTGATGCAGGAATGACATTATTCAGAGTCGCGCGGTTTTTACCGCCGCCGAAAAAGTCCTGAACTCTCTGGGTTGCAGTGGCAGCATGTGTTGTGCACATTAAACCTGTAATTACCTTGTATGTATCATCAAGCGCTTTTGTTAAAGGAGCAAGACAGTTGGTTGTACATGAAGCGTTTGATATGATTTTATCATCAGCAGTAATACTGTCATGATTTACACCAATAACAACTGTCTTTGTGTCATCTTTACATGGTGCAGAAACAATTACTTTTTTTGCACCGGCATTGATATGAGCCTGAGATTTTTCAGTTGTAAGGTAGAATCCTGTACATTCAAGAACAACATCAACATCAAAAAAAGAAAACGGTTGGATTAAATGAGATT
>CAZKOK010000174.1:0-7842 GCA_964554355.1 uncultured Spirochaetia bacterium
ATTACCGAGGAACTTGCTGTTGAATATTCCGTAAAGACTGTACGATACGGACTTGTTTTCCCCCGGGGGACTGTCGGGAGTAATTGTCCACGGCAGGTCCATATAACCGGGAATTTTAAAGCTGATTTCCAGGTCCTTAACCTGATAACCTTCAGGAGTTTTTATTTCCAGTTTGCCTGCCGGACTTGATGTGTAGCTTGAAATCATGGACGGAAAAAGATTATCAATACTGAAGGAGGTAATTGTGATTTTCGGATAATTCTTTATATTCGGATTGGCGCTTCTCTGCAGATACTGCTGCTCGATCCTGTTTTTATTGTTCTTTGTTTCGGAATCACCCGGAGTCAGGGCAAGTATCTGTTCGTATAATTTTATCAGGTCAGTGTATTTTTCCCTCGCATTTTCGGGGCCCAGGCTGAAAAGCAGTTTTTCGGTTTCTGTATGCAGGCGGGCGGCTTTGGTTTTCAGGACTTTGGAATAAAGACGTGAGAAGTTATTTTCTATTGATGAGTCAAAAGGATCTTCGTCCAAAGCTTTGCTGTAAATTTCAGCAGCCATGATAAAGTTTTCTGACTTCTCATAATCTTCAGCAAGTTTTTCATAAGATGAAATATCAGTTGGATCTCTGTATATTTTTTGCTGCAGCTCTGATATCTTTTTCCTTTCGTAAATATCTGTTCCGTTCCTTTCAGCATATGCTGTATCAAGAAGTCTGAATATTCTTTTTCCTATTAAATCCACGATATACAAAACAGCGTTTGCGGGATCAAAACTGATGTTGGAAGCCATTGGAATTGCCAAATTCAGAGGGTCCGGAATCCTGTCAAGTTTCCATATAAGAATTCCTTTTGGATTAAATAAATAAAGTTCCCATTTTGCAGAAAGAGCAAGAATGGTTCCATCATCAAGGATCCTGCAATGATAAATGCTGAAATAATCAGCCGGATCAGTTATCAGCTGTACGGTATCAATTATTATATGGTCACTGGTCATTATATGGAAGGTCTGTTTTGCTGCATCATAAATCCAGATATTTCCGGCCCGGTCACTGTACATTGAACTGACCCAATTTGAAGTGATGCCTGAGACAGGCAAAACAACTTCCCCGTTATCAGTATAATGAATAATTTTCTGCTCTGTTGAATCCAGGGCCGTTATCGTTCCATCCCCGAAAAATGCAATTTCTCCGGACATTCCCAAAAGGTTTGCCGATATATTTACAGTCTGAGCTTTGGGATAACCTTCAACAAATTTGTACAATGTAGAGCCTGTCTGGGGCCGTGCATACAGGGTCTCTGAAGGAGTCAGGTAAAGTGTGCCTGCGAAATAATTGGCAGTACCTCTTACCAGATCCTTGCCGTATTCGGTTACCAGTTTCAGGTTTGGTGAATATTCCTTTATATTATCCAAAAGAGCAATAAGGATATTTCCGTTTTTCTTTACAGACATCGACATAGGAGTCATGTATCCGAATTCGAGATCTGCAGTCGGTATTTCCTCAAGGAAAACAGGAGGCGCCTGGCTGCCTGTTTTAAAGTATCCGTTAAAATAAGCCCACTCATGGATTATTCCTCCGGCAAAGGTTTTTGCATTTATTTCATCCAGTTTTCCGGTCCACGGCCAGCCGGGAGATGTTTTTCCGCTTTTCTTTTCTTTGACTTGAATATTGGCAAAGAAGAGACCGTTCATGGGCATAAACTGAAGAGAAATACTGTATCTGCCTGAATTATCGTTTTCGAATCCAATACTTACATATTCACTGAATCTGTTGCTGACAACATTCACGACGCCTTCCGTGAAGTTATCAATTTCTGCACGGGAGCCAGCAGGTATCATTGATTTATCAACTTTTGCAATACTGATAATGTCCTGTGCCGGAATTAACGCTACTGTAAACAGGAAAATTGATATAAGTAATATTAATCTTTTCATACTTTTAATTATATACATGTAAATCGGAAAAACCAGAAGTTTGAGGTATGATTTTTAACAAAGTAAATAAAAACTGCCCGGAACACAAACCGGGCAGCCTGTTTTTTAGTCAGTAAATCATTAACCTAGAAAAGCATATAAACCGCGGTATTGCACATCTGTACAAATTCCGATTCATCCTCTGCATCTGCATAGCTGACGCCGAGGATTTCTGCGGTTTCAATATCAATTACCTTGATATTCAGGTAATAGGTATCAGAAAACTCGCTTATTGTGCTTAATACGAGAATTTCTGCTCCCAGCATTTTGCCTATCTCTACAACGGTATCTTCGTCCACAGCGCCTGACAGCTGGAGTTTATACTCTTCATAGATTTTTTCGGTATCTTCACGTTCGACAATTGTCGCGTCACTGATATTGACAAAAGCACTTTCGATGAATTCTCTCAGGCCTTTTGTTACGTCATCTGCGATGGCGGAGCTGGTGGCTTCAATTTCTGATACGGACATTGTCTTGCCTTTCATATCGCTCAGTTTCTTGAAATAGATGGTTACTTCCCTGTCTGATCCCTCTATATTTACAGATACACTCCCTGTTGAGCTTCCTGCTGAACTCCCTGCAGTACTGCTTTCGGATGAACTGCTTTCTGCAGATGTATCTTCAGGTATATCGGTTTCTGCGCTGCTTTCTTCTATTTCGTCTATGGCTTCCTGGACTTCTTCGGTATCAAATGCTTTACGGTCCTTGGAAAGTTCCGTAAATTCCATCTGCTCTATTCTTTCAAGAAGATTCGGAACAAAACCTCCTTCCACGCTTCCGGCTGCAATTCCTATTTCTTCGGGGTTTATAAATCCGTCGTTGTCAGTATCCAGGGCCTTGTCAAAATCCAGTCTTTTGTCTGCTGGGTGCGGCATAAAGTAAATCTGGATTGATGTAATAATTTCATCCTGTGACAGGGCTTTGTCCCCGTTTCTGTCAAGAAGTCCGAAAAGATTGGTATCTTTTAAGACATCCGGATTTTTCAGAACAGCATTCAGGATCTTTTCAATTTCCTCGTTTGTAACAAATTTGTCATCATTCAGATCCATCATCTGGTCTGCGCGTGTTTTAACCGGGTATTTTCCGTCGGCATCAACAGCAAGCTGTTCTTTTATAACCGCACCGGCCCTTTTTGCTTTTTCAATTTCAAAAATTTCAATATAGCCGTTTCCGTTAAAGTCGATTCCCTTGTCAAACGGGTTCCGTACGCCGTGGGGTTTGTAAAGACCTTTCATTTTCTGGATATATTCCATCTGGTCTACCTTGCCGTCCTTGTTGGTGTCGCTGAACTCATCAAGAGGAGTCATAACCTGGGCTATGGGGAACTCGGTAAGATCGTCTTTCAGCCAGGACTTTAACAGTATATTAAAAAACGGGCCTTTAAAATTTTCCAGTTCTTCAAAGTTTACAAAACCATCCTTGTTTTTATCCAGTATCCGGTCTACAGGGCCTTCTGCAGGGTGCTCCATGATCAGTCCTCTTCCGGATGCAAATTCTACCAGCATTTCTTTGTCTTTCTTTTCAAATTTTCCATTTCCGTCAATATCAATCAGATCAAGAAGAGGTTTTTCCAGTTTCTGATTTACAAGTTTCTGCATCTGGCTTAAAACAGCCCCCCTTACCCGCTGGGTTTCCTTAAAATCAACAATATGGTCACGGTTCAGGTCAAAATACTGTCCGATAGGATTGGTGGCAACATGATTCGGATTCTGGAAATATTCACTGAATGCAAAAATAACAGACTGAATCTCTTTCTGATCGATATTATTGTCGTGGTTCCTGTCGGCCCATTCACGGATCATCATGGCATTTGTATATGTATCAAGTTCCCTGTACGGAACAATGGGCACGCTGGCGATCGTAATAAGAATTCTGTCTGCAAATTTCCGGATCTCATCGTCCTGAACATGCCGGTCTTTATTTTCATCTATAAATTCGTCATACGGATGCATATAATCATGAGGTTCACGCAGCTCCGGGGCATAGAAAAGGTAGTCCTTGAGCAGTACCTGTTCATTCTGCTGGATCAGCCGGTCATGGTTCATGTCGATCATTTCAGCTATATCGGGTGCAGCGTCAAAAATAAAATCGGACAGACCGTTAATCAGGCTTTCCCGTGCAATTTCCATTTCTATATGATCAATTGTACTGTCGCCGTTCAGGTTGAAAAATCTGTCAATATAAGAAATGCCCTCATGCGGGTCAGTCACAAGCATCATGAGCTGTTCCATATAAATGACAGCCTCATCGTCGTCCATTCTCCCGTTTTTATTTTTATCCTGCCACAGAGATACCGGCCTTCCAACTGATGCTGACAGAATAAAGGTCCTGAGCAGCCACCTGTCTCCTTCCCTGCGGACTCCCATCATAAGTTCAAACGGACTTCCCAGTTCGGAAGCTTTTTCAAACATCAGTTCCCTTGAATTTTCGCCTTCAGGTCCGTTAATGACCTTAAATCCGGATGAAGCCAGTTTTTTAAAGTCTTCATTTCCGGCAAGCCTTTCGTTGAAAACGCGGATAAATTCGTCTCTGCCTTCGCCTTCTATCATGTCCTCAAAGGCCGAAATATTAAAATTCATTTCGGGATGCAGGAATGTTTTAAGCATCTCCCGGTCTCCGCTTTTCAGTGCATTGATAATTTCTGCAAACGGTCCGGTATCGGCTCTTTCTTCTCTCTGGTCCGGGGCTCTTTCAATATTTTTATCCGGGGTTTTGTCTACACTGCCGCCGCCGGCACAGGAAAAGATTAATGCAGTTGTCAATACTGACATAATTAATAAACTTCTTTTCATAGATACCCCCTTTTATATAATGATAGTATTTTTTCAGGAAAAATCAGCCTTTATTTGATTTTTTTATGTGAATATTTTTATTGTTCCTCTGCAATACGGGAAACCGACCGGGCGTTAAAAAATCTTAATCTCTTTCATGTGCATAATCCTCCCTTCAGTTTGTTGAATATACCAAACGGCACTGAGGAACGGTTTTCCGCAGGCCGTAAATTTATATTGGATATATAAAACCGGATTTGGAGGTTTATATGAATGGAAAGAAAACAATAAAACTGACTGCAGCAATACTGTGTTCCATGCTGATTTTTTCAGGCTGTGAATTCAGTTTCAGTCCCGGCGGGTATGTGCCTTCAGGCAGCTATGATGTTCAGGGCAGGACGGTAAATGCCATGGCTCCATCTGCATCATCGAATTTCTGGGAAGACGGTTCCTATACTCTCGCCGGAGCACAAATTCAGGTATTGAATCTGGATAATCCGTCTTATACTGAAACAGCATATGTGAACAATTCAGGGTATTTCTCCTTCGGTTCTCTTCCCTCAGGGAGGTATCTGTTTACAGGCAGCAAATCAGGCTGGATTTTTGTTCCGCGGGAAATAAGAATTTTCGGGGATTCGGCGTTTCTGCCTGATCTTCTGGCGTATCATGAAAGCAGGGTTGATTATGATACCATCGTTATCCTTACCCAGTGGGAAAATACTGACATAGATATTGACAGTTATCTGGTAATTGATAATGACCAGAATGAAGATAATGGTAATGCCGGTATTGTATATTTCGGCAATACTTCTGGATACGGGGTTTCCCTTGACCGTGATATTACTACCTCGGACATGGATTTCGGATATCCGGCAGTTGAAACGGTAAGAATTTATGCCAACCCCATTCCTGACGGAACGGGACAGCTGCGTTTTTATCTGCAGAGTATAACTGATGACGGACTGACAGGCATGGAATTCGACCCTTCGGATCCTTTATATCAGCGCAGGGCCAATGCGGTTGTACATGTAATGCAGGGCTATACGCATTACGGGACCTGGTTCATGCCCATCGAAACGCTGGAAGATACTCTGGGAATTCTGAAGATTGATGTTACAGATGGAATCCCGGTCAGTTATCTGATCAAGTCATTTGGAAACGAAGGCGGAATCAAATCAATTGATTATCAGGAGGCACTATAATGAAAAAGAGAGTTTTATTAGTAATTGTTCTTTTAACTGCCGGTGCTTCGGTTTTTGCACAGAGGACAGCGGAGCAGTATGATCCGGATAAATTCTACCTTACGGTAACTTCAAATATTGAAGATGCAAATGTCTATATTGACAGCAGATATGTCGGAAAATCAAACAGCGCTTTTATTGTTTTCCGGGGCCGGCATAATATTCTTGTAAAGGCTTATGGCTGCTCTGAATATTCAGCAACAGTAAATGTAAACAGAAATACCAAAGTTTCTGCCTTTCTGAAGAAACTTTCATACAGGCTCAAGCTGACATCAAACGCGGAAAATACAATGGTCTGGATTAACGGGATTGATTACGGAAAGCTGGATCTGAAGGCTCCGTTTCTGATAGATCTTTCGGCCGGGCAGATAAATATAAAAATTTTAGCCGAAGGCTATTTTTTGTTTGAAAAACTGGCGGACTTGACATGTGATACTGATTTCTATGCCGAGATGGTACCTCAGACTGCAACAATCAGGCTTGATATTCCCGGGTATTACCTGGCTGCTTACAGAAATGCCCTGAAGTTCATTATTCTTTCGGTTGACGGCAAGGTTTACCGCGGACATGAACTTGAATTATGCGCCGGAAAACATGATGTGACAATTACAACCGGAGGCATCAGCTTTACGCAGACAATGTTTCTGAAACCCGGAGGAATATACGAGATATCCCCGAATATAAGCCTTTCTGTTAATCAGCTGAACCAGGGCCTTACCATGCGTTAGGTTTTCCGGTCAAAAGTTGTGCCGGGGGCATGGAGGACAGGGAAGTGAAATAAGCCGTTTCCGGGCAGGGTCCTTATTATGGAGTAGTGTATTTGTTTACAATATTCCCGGAAAACAGCCGGAATCACTCCCGACGAACCTCCATGCCCCCGGCTCAACTTATACATAATGCATAATTATTTTCCAACTTTCAGCTTCATTCTTCATCTATATTATAGATATGGATAACAGGATAATCCTTGAACAGTTTATAGTCTCCCATCAGGCAAGGCTTTTCGGATTTATCAGAAGCAGGGTCACGAATGATGCTGATGCCGGGGATATTCTGCATAATGTTTTTGAGAAAGCGCTGTCTAAAATTAATGGATTAAGGGACAATTCGAGAATAAACAGCTGGATGCTTTCCATTGCGATTAATGAAATATCCGCCTGGTACAGGAAGAACAGCAAATCCGTATCATTTGACAGTTTCGATGATATTCCTGATGAAGCTGTCTGGGAATATGATAATTTTGCAGAAATCCTTAAACTGGCAATTAAAATGCTCAGTCCCGGGAACCGTGATGTCCTGCAGCTCAGGTATTATGCGGGACTCAATTATTCAGGAATAGCTGCGGCGTGCAGTATTTCAGAGTCAAAAGTAAAAAGCCGGCTTTTTGAAGCTAAAAAATATATTAAAAAATATTTCCCCGAGCTTGGAGATTTCATTTCAAAACCGCTAAAAACCTACAGACCTGATAAGGAGAAATTAATTATGAACGATGAACGTTTCAGAAAATACAGCGAAGTATTCTGCAGGCTTTCTCATCATCATCAGATGAGAATAGCTGTATTTGTAGCAGAAAACAGGGAATTCGACGATGACATTCTGTCGGCCATAGGATTATGTGACGGCGGCACCGAATTTGTAAAGGGAATCCATTCGAAACTGATGCTTAATGAACTGATAGGCATACTGAATTATGTCGACCGTTTTACCGAAATCAGGCTTGTTGAAGGACTTGAAAAGAAAAGCCCGGAAACAGCCGAGATGATAAAGCAGAACATGTTCGTATTTGAAGATTTTGTGCTTGTGGAACCGGATGCTCTTGCGCTTGTCTTCAAACATGCGGAACAGAAAGACATTCTTAC
>CAZKOK010000175.1:0-6854 GCA_964554355.1 uncultured Spirochaetia bacterium
GAACGGCGCCGGGAAAACCACGACAATGAATATAATCGCCGGGCTTATTTCATACAGCGGCGGCGAATGTCTTGTAAACGGGGACAGAGTCGTTGCCGGGGTGCCGGTCAGGATAGGGTATCTGCCTGAAAATCCGGGGTTTTATGAAAACCTCACAGGAAAGGAATATCTTGTTTTCCTTTCAAAAATCGCTTTCGGTTCGGAGGACAGGAAAAAAGCAGATGAAATTCTTGATCTGGTAAATCTGAAAGACGCTGCAAAACGCAGGATCAGGGGGTATTCGTGCGGCATGAAACAGAGACTCGGACTTGCTGCCGCACTGCTTCCGCAGCCTGAACTTCTGGTCCTTGATGAACCCTCTTCAGCGCTTGATCCGGAAGGCCGCAGGGACATGGCCGAAATCATTTTAAAGCTTAAGGAAAACGGAAAGACCCTCTTTCTTTCAACACATATCCTCAGCGATATAGAAAGGGTCTGCGATAGGATAGGGATACTTCATAACGGAAAGATAATTCTTGAACAAAGCCTGGACGAACTCAGGAAAAATTATTCCGACAATCTTCTGGAAATAGAATTTCTGGGAAATCCGGATGAGAAAGTTTTCCGGATACTGAAGGATAAACTGAATGCTGAAAAGACATCAGCATCTTCAATTGCAATCAGAAGCAGCCGGAACAGTGAAAACAGTATAACGATGATGAAAGTCCTTGCAGAACTCAGGCTTCCTGTAAAATCAATTGTGCCGAAAGCCCTGAGTCTGGAAGAGGTATTTCTTGACAAGGTGAATAATCATGAAGACATTTAAAGCTTATATTTATTCAGGTATAAAGGAAGGGCTCAGGACATACCGTTTTCTGATTCTGTTCCTGGGGGTTTTCTTTTTTGCGCTGATGGACCCGGTGATGATGAAACTTCTGCCTGAAATTATGGAAAGCCAGATGCAGGCAGATATGTCGGCACTGTTCAGCTTTGACCGGAACGCAGCAGTGGAGTCCTTTATTTCAGACATATTTGAAATCTCGACACTTGTTACAGCCCTTGTGCTGATGGGACTGGCCGCATCGGAATACGGGAAAAAGACGCTGATTATACCCAGATGCTCAGGTGCATCGATAACAGGGATTGCGGCCGCCAAAATTACTGTATATGCTGTTTTCTTTCTGCCCGTATCCTTTGTTTCGGTTTGTACGGCCTCGTTTTATGCTTCGCTGCTCTTCGGCGGAGAAGGCCCGGGGGCTTTGCTGCTTGCCGGGGCATCCCTTAACATCTGGATCTATTTTATCTTTCTTGTCTCGCTGACCTTTTTTATCAGCTCGCTGTTCAGAAAAAGACTGCCTGCAGGTCTTACGGTACTTGCCGTCAGTTATCTGCTTCCTGCCGCGGCATCTCTGTTCCGCTTTCCGGAATACGTTCCTTCTTATCTTCTTACCGGAATTAAACTGAGCGGGACAGACTGGAATATTTTCGTTCCTGCTGCAATAATTAGTATCAGCCTGGCTGTTCTGTTTTATGCGGCAGCGGTATTAAGGATGAGAAAGAAGGAAATTTAAGACGGTGGATCCGGACGAACAGTATATCCTGGAGGGCGGAGAAAAAAAGCTTCTGACCGATTCCCTTAAGGATAATTACGAAAGCATAGTGAATTATCTCTGGTGGCTCTGTTCGGACGCCGATCTGGCAAGGGACCTGACCCAGGATGTAATGGTGAAAGCAATGCTTAAATACAGACAGTTTAAAGGAAATTCTTCTTTTAAAACCTGGCTTGCGAGAATTGCGGCAAACAGGTTCCGGGACTATCTTAAAAAGAAAAAGCCCGGCAACTGGTCCGATCCCGATATGCTGCCGGACAGACATACGCCCGAAAATGAAGTAATCCGGAAGGAAAAAACAGACGCAGTCCGGCAGGAGCTTGCTAAACTGCCGCTTAAATACCGCGAAGCGCTTGTACTAAAATATTTCCGGCAGTTCAGGTATGAAGAAATCGCCGAAGCCCTTGCAGTCCCGGTCGGAACAGTCCGTTCCAGAATATACAACGGGACTGCAATGCTTAAAAAACCCCTGGAGGAATTTTATGGATAAATGTAAGGAATGTTCAGAATACATACTTGAAAACAACGGTCTCCCGGACAATGCTCCTCCCGGGATCAGGGAACATGCTGAAAGCTGTCCTGAATGCAGACTGAAAATCGATTTATTTAAAACCGGCAGTGAACGGATATCGCTTCCCGCTTATGAAATCGAATCATCGCTTTTAAGGGCCCGGGAAACAGCTGGAAAAATAATCAAAAGAAAAAAAGATATCCTGAGTTTTGTTCTGTTTATTCTGACGGCTCTTACAGTAAGCACTGTAATTGCTTCGGCCGGAAAACTGGGGATAGTTATTCCTGTTCTGCTGGTCCAGGGGATAATGATTTTTATGATGCCGGTATCTTTTCTGGTGTTTTTTGTAAAAAGCAGACAGAAGGAGGCACACAATGAACAGTGATCTTCAGACACTGAGCCAGATTCCGGCATTCGTCTGGATAATACTGGGTGCAGTACTTTTTACCCAGAGTACCTGGGTCTTCATCGACGCCACAAAAAGGGGAGGTCACCGCTGGCTGTGGGGGATCTTCTGCCTGTTAAGTACCCCCGGCAATCTGCTGGTCTATCTTCTGGTGACACGGATCATCGTGCCTACAAAAAAATGCGAAGGATGCGGAAGGCATATAAATAAAAAAGCGCTTTTCTGTCAGTGGTGCGGAAGGAAGCAGCAGGCCGGGGAATACCTCACGCGACGAACGCAAAGATAAAAGCGGCGCTACGGTATTTTCCCGGAATAAAAAGGTAAAGGGCTTCCGGGCATTCTGTAATTTAAATGAAATAAGGTTTTTGGCTAGTGTAAAACCAATTATCCAACGTTGCGCCGCTTTTATCTTTGCGTTCGTTGCGTGAATCCTATTCCGCAGAAATCTTTCCTTATCTCCTGTTCCTACCTCGATTTCTTGAATACCCCGTTCCAGTTCACGTTCATAAGGAAGAGGAAATCCGGATAGAGGTATCCGGGAACTGCTGTCGAAGGCCTCATGCGGTAAGAATAATTGAAATCCAGGTCCAGCCCCCACGGGATTATGCGGAATGTGGCGCCGACCATGCCTCCCAGTCCGAAATTCGGGGCATCGGAGGAGAAAAGGCCGCTTCCCTCAACCCCGCCGCGGACGGAAAACCAGTCGGCGATGAAATACTCGAAGGCCGGCATCAGCGAGGCTGCCACGAAGGCGCCGCTGAGATCGATCGTCTCGATATTCTTCAGATTAAGGAAAAATGTCTTTCCGCCGAAGGCAAGGACCAGATTGTTCTCAATTCCCAGGGGCCATGGGAGACTGGTACCGGTCATCGTGAGATCGGATTCTTTCACAAGCTCGTAGGTCTCGCGTACATAGTTGACACGTGTGTCCCATACGGCACTCTCATCCCGGTTCCGCAGCAGGAACCCGGCGTTAATGGCCCATGCCATGCCGTCATTTTCAAGGAACGACCCGAATGGTCCAGAGCTCGCTTCACTCCGGGCCAGCACAGATACTTCGGCCCCCAAAGCAAAAGATTCAACAACCTTTATGCCGAATCCGAGACTGAGTCCCTCACCTATGCGTGCAGTAGAATAGTCGAAATTTCCCCCTGAATTTTCTTCACTGGTAGGCGGCTCGCCAATCTTTGTTCGTACATCAAGGAAATTCTGCAATAATGATATTCGTAGTCCCATCGAATCACCCAACGGAATAGAATAACCATAGTTCACAGTAGTCGTAGTCTCGTTTACATACCGGCCATCACCGTACTGCGCATAATTAATCCATTCGATCAGGGGCATATAATAGACAGGTATTGCCGGAATACTGGTTACCAAATGGAAGGAATCCTGCCTGATTATTCCCAGGGTCGCAGGATTGTTGTATGATGAGTAGTTCGGCAGGAGGATATTGAACTTCGAGGTGTTCGTGACCAGTTTGGCAAGATAAGCCACTACCGCGGGATTGCGGGGGTCTATGGCCTTGGCCGTCTCAAGCTGTTTCTTTGCGCTTTCCTTGTCGTTTTTATCCAGTGAATCCACAGCCCCTGAAAAGGCGAGGATTGCTTCCACTTTCTGTTCTGAACTTACAGCTGGTGCTGTCACCGGAACACCTTCCGCCAGTTCGGCGGCTTTGTCAGCTCCCATCCCGCGCAACATTTCACCTGCGAGTTTTTTGCTGATCGAACTGTAATCCGCAAGAGCTCCCGTGTGTGTACCCTGCCAGATAACTTCGCCCGTTTCGGTATTAACCAGTTTGCAGGAAATGAGAATTACGGAATCCATGTCTATTATATCGCCGAAGAGTATGTAATTCGCGGAAAGGAGTTCACCGATTTCTATGGCCGAGGATTCGTCGGCCAGACCAGAAAGGGAAAATTTCATTTCCTCGAGCAGCTTGTCGCGCTTCTCGCGTGCGATAAGGGTAACGCCCTTTGATGTTGAAAGCTCAGCGGCAATCATCTCGGCAAGACCCTTTCCGATGTATTTGAGCTTGGGATTGTCTGAAGTAACTGAAAAATCCCCGACCGCCATTCTGGGAGGGGCAGTGAAGGCAAGCACGGCCGAAAGGGTGAAAATCAAAACGAATAATCTTTTCAACATGGATTCCCCCTATATTTATTATATTTTAAATGATAGGAACAGTTATATTCATTTGTCAAATAAAAAAGGGTCCGGAACTGACGGCTTATCAGCGCTGCATTCCTGATAATCTGATTGACAGGAATTTTAACTATGCCTATCATTTATAACCAGGCGGTGAAATATGAAAATAACGTTAATAGAACTTTATCATGTTTCCGTTCCTTTAAAGCACACTTTCTGGCCCACATGGATACCGGGTTATCCCCAGACACATAACCGTTTTACTCTTGTCAGGCTTGTGACAGACGAAGGCATAGAAGGATATTCAGCTGGTTCGGCTATGGGCGTCGAACGCCAGGGACTTGGTGACCTGCTTGGCGGATACATCATGGGGGCGGACCCGACCGATATAGACAGAATGCAGGGGCTCTTAAAACAGGCAGGTTTTCTGGGGTGGCGTAATTTCTGGATAGAGCCTGCATGCTGGGACATAATCGGAAAAAGCCTGGGCAAACCGGTTTATGAGATCCTGGGAGGGAACGCACGGCCCATTGAAGTATACTACTCGACAGGTGAAATGCATGAACCTGAACAAAGGGCTGAGGAACTGGAAGCAGTTTATGAAAGAGGCTTCAGGACTGCAAAATTGCGGGTAAAAAACCGGGAGCTCAAGGATGACATACGCCATATTGAAGTAATATCAAAACGCATCGGGAATAAACTCGTACTCGGGGTCGACGCAAATCAGGGCTGGCTGGTTTCCATTGTGGACCGTGTGCCGGCATGGGACCTGAAGCGCGCCAAAGAATTCGCGCACGCCTGCGAAGCAAACAGCATTGCCTGGCTCGAAGAACCGCTTGATTCACGTGACTATGACGGGAATGCGGCAGTCAAAAAATCCGTGCACAAACTGAAAATATCCGGCGCCGAATTGAATTACGGCTGGGATGAAGTGAAAATCATGTTCGAAAAGGACTGTTTTCACATTTACCAGCCTGACGCTACTTTCTGCGGGGGAATAGCGCAGGTCAAAAAGATCATTGATACCTGCCATGAGCGCAAAAGGGAATATTCTCCCCACACATGGACGAACGGCCTGGGATTTTACATTAACTGGAACATGGTTCTTGCGGACAACGGCAACAAGCTGCCGCTGGAATACCCTCTGGAGGAGCCGTCATGGGTCCCGCAGTTCCGTGAGGGAATAATAGATCCGGTCATACCGGATAAAAACGCGATGCTCGCGCCCTTTACCGAACCGGGCCTGGGATTCAGGATAAATAAAAAACTGCTCAGAAAATACGGCAGACGGTTTTTCAGGCTCACGGATTTCGGGCTGAAACTAAAGGTCATACGGGATAAAGGCCTGAAAACAGCTCTTGAGTTAAAGAAGAATAAGGAAAACTGGTGAAGAAATATATCAACTGATGCAGATTATATTAAATGGAATTGGATCATCCAGGTGACGGGGCCCGCGCGACGAAGCGATGGCGCTGCGGATAATTTGGATGATGAAAGTGGGACGGGCTTCCGGGAGGTTGTAAAAAACGGAAAAATGAATTAAACTGGAAACAGTATGTTTCATTTGAGATAGAGCTTAAAAAACTCTTATGCAGTATTTGCTAAACAGAAACTGGGTTAAGAATGTCAAATGTGGTGAATACCGGAAATGGCTTTATAGATAATATACTAACCGATAGAGAGTATAATGGTCTCTGTAATTATTCCAAATTATAATTATGCAAAATTTCTGGAAAAAAGGCTGTTATCCATATTCAGACAAAGCAGAATTCCGGATGAAATAGTCTTCCTTGATGATTGTTCAAAAGACAACAGCCTTGAAGTAGCTGAAACTCTGCTGGCAAAGTGCAGAATACCTTACACAATTATCACCAATAAAAAAAACGGCGGCTCAGTATTCAGCCAGTGGCAGAAAGGAATCGACGCGGCAAAAGGTGGATATATCTGGATTGCGGAAGCAGATGATGCGTGTTCTCCATTTTTTCTTGAGAAGACTCTGGAAAAAATGGAATCTGACTGTAAAATCGGTTTATCTTATACAGAAAGCTACAGGATAAATGATAAAAACTATATTACCGACAGAACATTTTACCGCCGGATTCATGATTATATCAATCCGGAAAAGTGGCAGCATGATTATATTGAAGATGGTAAAAAAGAAGTAAGCAGCTATATGTTCATCAGGAATACAATTCCTAAT
>CAZKOK010000175.1:6866-7836 GCA_964554355.1 uncultured Spirochaetia bacterium
GCATCTGCTGTCCTTTTTCGGGCTGAAGCAATAAAAGGCATTGGTTCTATTCCGCAGCAGCATGTATACAGCGGCGACTGGCTGACTTATATCAAAATACTTAAAAACTGGAAGATTTCCTATATTTCAAAATCATTAAATTATAACCGGGTCCATAAATCCAGGGTATCATCTTCACATTCAAATTCTGTCTTGCAATTCAGGGAAGCAATGGACATAGCACAATACTGCCTGGGGAAATTCAGTATTCCGGAAAAAAGTAAAATTGAGTTTATATTAAATATTCTGTTCTGGATAAAATACAGCAGAGGCCGGTTAAAACTGGAAAAAGAGCTGTTAGCCGACCTGAAGAATATATTCGGCCAGGATCTTGTTGAGACTGCCATGATTACTGCAATTAACAGGGAGCATCAGGAATTTGCCGGGACACGGGGTGATTTTTTCCTGCGCCTGAGCCGGCTTACAGCGGAAAAAGTTATGAATAGACTCATTAAAAGGAAATTATGAAACGAATTGCGTTCTTCGGCTGGGCTGATTTGAAAAAAGGCGCAATGATGGGCGGCGGTTATAATCTTGTCTGTCAGCAGCATGCACTTGCGTTAACAAAGAAAAAATGCAGTGTTTTTTATCTGCAAAGCGGATTTCATTACAGTCCCGGCTGGGTCATCCAAAAATCTCCCGGACCGAAAATCGATTTCCGCCGATACTGGAAGAAAATCAGACTATATTCATTTATTAATAGCCATAACAGAGCATATGGAAAGCTGAACATAAATAAAAGGCAGTATCAGTTATCTGATCCCGGCCAGAACAAAATGGTTTTGAGCTGGCTGAATAAGCATAATATACAATCCGTGTTTTTTCATTCTCTGGAAGGGCAGTCGCTTGATTTACCGCAATATCTGAAAGAAAACCATATAAATGTGAGTTTTTTCAGTCATTATTATTTACTGATATCTCCGCAGGTAAA
>CAZKOK010000176.1:0-7811 GCA_964554355.1 uncultured Spirochaetia bacterium
TTCTGCATGACAGACTTGAGGAAATTGATGAAGTATCATTCCTGTTTCCTGTTGAAGCGAACGCGATTTTCGTTTCGCTGCCCGGACAGGCAATTACCGGAATGCACGAAAAGGGCTGGAATTTTTATTCATTTATCGGGGACGGAGGCTGCCGGCTGATGTGCGGCTGGGACACAACCGAAAAGGTGATTGATGCATTTACCGGAGATCTGAAGAAACTGTTAAGCGCGAATTAATTCTATCGCCATTGAAAAACCGAACCACGGAGAATCATGCGATATTGCCCAGACCTGATGGCCGTTTCCGTAATCCTGAATAAGTTTTTCACAGGCTGTTTTCGGCATCAGTGTCCCCTGGCCCTCATAAAAAACATGATACTTGCCTTCGGGCCATGCATATTCGGTGCCTGATCCGAAACCCAGATTGATCTTTTGCCCCGGCTTTAGCGATACAGGGTACCCATTTTCATCAAATTGTCCGGCGGCAAACTCAGGAGTCCCTTCTTCCAATCCGGTTTCGACCCTCATATAGGGCATAATATCAACCTGGATGAATTCCCTGGAATAATCTGTAACATAAGCAAGATTAATACCGAGACGTATGTGTCCTTTATATCGGAGTATCCCTGATATGGTTTCAGGCCCATTTTAAAAGTGACTACGCTGGAATATGCCTCCGGAAAATCTGCAGAAGGGCTGCTGCATCCTGTAAAAACAAAAATCAGAAATATTGGAATAATGGCAATCTTTTTCATGTCTGCCTTCGGTCCGGGCAGTGTGCCCGGCGGTATTTATTTTATGACTATAGCGGAGGCTGTTTGATTACAGAATGTGCTTTTTGGCATAAACTGGTGATCATGGGTTTTTCAGGAAAACTGTATGAATTTGTAAAAAAAAAAGTTCGGATGTACCTATCCGAACGCAGGAATACGGAAAATCGTTCATTATCAGTTCATATATCAAAAATCATTATTATTTGTTTTCAGCATACAGAAAGCAGCAGTGTTATTTCTGCCTGAAAACTGGAAAAAAAGACTGAAATAAGGAAGGATTAAAATGAATACCTCATGCCGCCGAATAGTATTATGCATAATACTCTGTTTTATCGCAGCAGCGGTCTGCGCACAGAGTGTAAAACCGGGTTACGTGATTATTACCAGAAATTCGATATATACTGCTTCCAAAGCAGCGTTCGCTGCTTTCAAGTATGACAAGGAAACCAATAAGGGTTTTAAAGTTTATATATGTGATGAAAGCGAATGGGCAGCCGGACCGGGAAGCACTCTTGCTGAAAAACTGCGGAACTGGCTCATAGACAAGGACGGTCCTTATAACATTGAATATGCATTATTAGTCGGATGGGGAAATCCTTCCCTTGGAAATGTCCCGATGATGATGTGCGGGATATACCCGACTGATTACCTGTATGCCGAACTGGATTCGATGAACCCCGGTATAGAAATAAAGGTCGGCAGAATTCCATTTACAACATCTGACGATGCAGCAGTTCTTGATGAAATTCTTAATAAAACAGTTGAATACACAAACGCCAGCCCTTCCGCTACGGCCTGGCGCAGAAAAGCCATTCTGCCTGTGCATCCGCTTATAGACGATCATGCTGCTGATACGGCTTATCAGTTTGCTGAAACTTTTAAGGATGAAGTACTTATCCCGAAGAATATTTTCTACCATCGGATTTATCAGATGAATTACGGTCTTTTTCCCCCGCCGGAAATAATTCCCTGTGACTGGACAACCAGGACAGTAGAACGGGAATGGTGTACTCCGGCTACAAGACAGCCGTTTGGAATTGCCTTGTGGATTACCCACGGTTGTCCGACTCATGCTGCTGAAGTAATGGATTTTTCCAGTGCAGGGAAAATGGATACCGACCACCGGGCTTTCGTCTTTTCCGGATCCTGCAGCACAGGCTCTCCTTATGAAATCAAAAGTCTGGCCTATGAAATGCTTAAAAAGGGAGCTGTTACTATTGTTGCGCCTACAGATGAATACGTATTTGAAATTGATTTTCCCCGGACTTACTTTGAAAAACTTATAACAGACCCCGATAAATCTGCCGGTGAGGCATTTTATGAAACTCAGTTAGCAGACCCCAAAGGCAAGCTGAATCTGTTCGGGGATCCTTCTGTAAAACTAGCTCTGCCTCCTGCCAATATCACCCTCAGTCCTGAATACGCATCATACAGTTTTGATGCGGCTTCCGGCAGTTTCTATGTAGACACGGATCCCTTATTCGACTGGAATGCAGTGACCAATGCCGGCTGGATACATATCGTGTCAGGTTCCGGCGGACCGGGTCCGGGAACAGTCAGCTATACCGTAGATGCCAATATGACTGCCGATGAACGTATAAGCTGTATCCAGGTGGAAAACCAGCGTTTTTATATATCTCAGCTCAAATTCCCCGAAGCAGTTGAAATTCAGACTATACTTACCAGAATAAGCAATGCAGATCTGGCCTGGGGAGATTTTGATAATGACGGCGATATGGACCTTCTGCAGAGCGGGCTTGATTCTGTCAATTTTACCCCGCCGACTCCGGTTACCGAACTGTACAGGAATGAAGGCCCTGACAGGAACGGCGGAACGCGCTTTGAAAAAGTTATTACACCTTCTCTGGCAGGAGTAAAAGATCCGGCTCTGGAATGGCTTGATATTGATAATGACGGAAATCTTGATATTATCGCAGCCGGAACCATGAATGACGGCACCCACCATGTCCTCGTTTATCAGAATGCGGGTCAGCAGGGAATTTCAGGATGGGATTTTGACCTTGTCGAGGATATTCCCCTGAAATATAAAAATCCTTCCAGGATCTGTCAGGGAGACTTTGACAATGATGGAGACCAGGACTTTTCTCTGATAGACGATTACTCTCTGAAGATTTTTATTAACTTCGGCCTGAACAGTGACAATTCAACCTGGATTTTTCACGCATACAATACAGGCTGCGGAGGAGACGATCACGACTGGGATGATATTGACGGTGACGGGGATTTTGATCTGGTTACAGCAGACAGATCGCGTTATATCCTTGCTTACAGGAATGACGGCTCAACTATAGGCGGAGGATTTAATCTGGTAAATATGCCGATAACCGTTTCTGCTTCAGTCGAATCTGCAGAAACCGTTGTCCTGTTTGATTTTGACAATGACGGGGACGCAGATCTCCTGAGAAACGATGAATTATACCGCAACGACGGAGTTAATATGTCAGGCGACTGGATATTTACTCCCATGGAAACAGGAATGGATTTCATTGATGCTGAAAACGCAGTATGCGGAGACTATAACAATGACGGTACAATGGATGTATTTATCAACGGCGATGTATACCGTAATGAAGGGTCCGGCGGCGGAAATATATGGAATTTCACAAATCCCCATTACCAGTTCCCTGATATGGATATTAAAAACGCCGAATGGGTTGATTTTGATAATGACGGAATACTGGATCTCTCCCTGACAGGACCCGGCACCGGCCGTGAGGTGCGTGTTCTCAGAAACAGCTCGCTTACCAGCGCAAACACTGCTCCGCTAAAGCCGTCCAATCTGTCATATTCGTTGTCCGGTAATACTGCATTTTTCAAATGGTCTGCCGGTTCGGATACCCAGACTCCTTCTGACGGCCTTATGTACAACATCTATATCGGCCGGACAGCCGGCGGAATTGAAGATGTATCGCCGCTTTCGGATATCGGCAGCGGATACCGCCGTGTCTTTCGTATCGGAAACGCCGGACAGCAGACCAGCTGGAAAATCCGGGATTTACCTCCCGGAACCTGGTACTGGGGTGTTCAGACTATTGATACAGCCTGGACCGGATCTTCCTTTGCACAGGGCGGCAGCTTCTTTATTGTACCGGGAATGCCGGATCAGCGGATCTTTGACGGTGTCAGCGACCTTAATTCGGAAGGAAATGCCTTATATACTGTCGATTTTGATGCAGACGGCGACCTGGACGTTGTTACTGCCGGAAAGGACCCGGCCGTTATTACATTGTACAGCAATGAAGGACCTGCTGCCAACGGCGGGAATGCTTTCAGGGAGCTGTCCACTGTGATTATGGCCACTGAGTATTTCAGATCAGACTGGGGTGATTTTAATAATGACGGGTTCCCTGATATAGTGGTATCAGGATATTATAAGGACAGTTCAGATAATCCCGACTATATACAGATATATAAAAACAACGGCACAGGCACTGCAGCAGACTGGAGTTTTACCCAGGTGCCGGACACATTTGCCAATATCAGGGGTTCAGCTGACTGGGTTGATTTTGATAATGACGGAGATCTGGATCTGTTTTTCAGCGGGAAAGATGATTCTGGAAATGACGAGTGTGCTTTATACAGAAATGATGGTCCGGGAAGCGGTCCGAACTGGCAGTTCACTGAAATTACAACCGGGATTGATCCGCTATACAGTGCTGCAACCCATGATACCCAGGCAGAGTGGTTTGACTTTGACGGCGACGGCGATCTTGATCTGCTTCATAAAGGCGAACCTTCTGCATCCGATATAAAGAGAATACAGCTGTACAGAAATGACGGTTCTGCCGGTCCTCTGGCCTGGGATTTCGTCAGAATTACTACTGTCCTGCCGGACTGTACATGCTACAGTATTGACAGCGGCGATTATGATAATGACGGCGATCCCGACATTTGCCTGAGCGGTTACCTGGGCAGTGGTTACAAGACCAGTATTTTCAGTAATGATAACAGCGGCAGCGGTACAGTCTGGGATTTTACGGAAATTGATTACGGATTTTATGGCGGGGACCTTGAATCGTTTTTCGCTGATTATGATAATGACGGCGACCTTGATCTCTGTTTCAGCGGAAGGTTTATGCTCACGCCCGATTATTCAATGGTCCTGTCCTGGCTCTACCGGAACGATCTGCCGGGTGGATTTACATCAGCAGGGCACATCTCTAGCGAAACAGATCTGGTCTGGGGCGATTTTGACGGCGATTATGATCTTGATGTCTTCCATGGACAGGTTTTATACAAAAACAACACATACATGCCGAACACCAGGCCTGATGCTCCTGATTCCTCTTCGCTTTCAGTTTCAGTAAGCGGTAATTCCGCAACATTCAGCTGGGGCTCAGGAACTGACAACCAGACTCCGGATGACGGCCTCAATTATAATATTTATGCGGGAATTACGCCGGGCGGAGAAGAAATAGCATCACCGCATGCCGATACAGCCGGCGGATTCAGGCGGATAGTCCATATGGGAAATACAAATGCAAATAAAAGCTGGACAATTCATAACCTGCCGGCAGGCACCATATACTGGGGCGTTCAGTCTATAGACAGTTCTTTCCAGGGAAGCAGTTTTGCAGCAGGCCCGGCTGTTACCATAGATCCGGCAATCAGCGGCCGGGTAACACTGGGCGGGACCGGACTTGCGGGAGTTGAAATAAAGGCAGACGGAATTTCGCCGGGTGTATTCACTGATGCAGACGGCAATTACAGGCTGCCGGTTCCTGCAGGATTCAGCGGAAGAGTCGGGCCTTGCCTGACAGGATATGCATTCAGCCCGGCTGAACGGAATTACACCAATGTTCAAAACAATATTATCAATCAGGACTACACTGCAGCCGTTGCGAATCTGCGTCTGCAGTATAAAACTGAACAGCCGGATAATACCTGGAATATTCAGGTGGTGCTGTTTATCTGTAACGACGGCGCAAATACAGTAAACATTTCCGATATTACCGCTGAATACTGGTATAAAAGCGAATGGCCTGATGCAGAAACAATTGAAATTGATGACGCACGTGTCCAGAAATACGGTACGGGCGGCCGCTATATCAAGCCCTGGTCTGCAGGTGCAATACAGACAGTGTCTCCGGCACAGGGCGGTCAGGACAGAAAAGCACGGATCAGTTTCAGTTCGGGAACAGGAACACTTGAACCGGGTGCCTGGATGGAAATCAAATTCAGGGTTCACGATAAAGCCTGGAGAAAACGGTATAATTTCTGGAATGACTACTCATACGGCAACCATTGGGAATTGAAAGACTGGACCAGAATTACAGTCAAATTCCTCGGTTCTATGGTATGGGGAACTGAACCATAACAGAGGATAGCAGGCGGGCATGGAGAATACTCAGTGCCCGCTGTTTCTCTGGTCTCCTCTCCAATCTCATGCTATACTGCTTCAGTAAAGAAAATGATTTGAAACAAGTATCGGAACATGAGCATAAAAAACAGGTTCAGGAATTTCATAAACTCCCAATTCAGACATCCTCCGGGTGATCCGCTTTCGACCGAAAGTGAATTCCGGGCCATCATGCTTCTGCGTTTCGTTTCGGTTATCGTTATCTTTTTTGCCGTTGATCTGCGCGAAAATCTTCCCGAAGGGATGTTCAGGTTTTTTAAAACCGCGACCTATCCCCTGTTTTTTTACAACGGCCTGCTTCTTGTCTTTTATAAAAAGATAAACAGGGTGCTGCATAAATTCCCTTTTCTTCTGGCAGTTGATATGGCTGCGAGTATTGCGCTTCTGCTTATTGGCGGGGGGTGGAGAAATTCCTATTTCGTATATTCGTTTTCCACCATTATTATTTTCACTCTGGTAATCAACATCAGGGGCGCCTGGATTTCTTCCGTCATCTTAATAGTTACAAGCCTTGTAAAGGACCCGTCGCCTGAAGGGACGGGTATAATTTCGCTTGATTTTTCTGATATGGATATGAGAATGGGCGCGGTCCTGGCTTATATTGTTGCCGGAATCATAATAGGCTATTTCCGCTATCTGCTTGATAAAATAGGCCGTCTGTCCAGGGAAAGAATAGCCGAAGCGGAAAAGAAGGCAGTTATCGAGCAGAAAATGAAACTTGCTCTTGATCTTCATGACAATATAAAATCGAAGATAAACGCGATTATTCTTGCCTACAGTCCGCTTCTGAAACAGCTGTTTCAGGAACAGCCGGACAAGCAGGAGGAACTGCTGCGTCTCTGGAACTGGCTGTATTATCTGCAGAAGGAAACCATGCGCTTCTTTTTATCGCTTAAATCGGAATATGTTATTGAAGAATCATCTTTTGATCTTGCCGGCCTTGTGCAGGACGAAATCAAAATATTCAGGGAAACAACCAGGTTTTTATGGCATCTTGAAAATGAATACGGTGAAGTAATGCTGCCCTTCGGGATGAAGCAGAGCGTTCATCAGTTTGTGAGTGAATGCTTCCTCAATGCCTGGAAGCATTCGGGGGCTTTAATGGGAACGGTGCAGATTAAAAAGGAGAATGAAAAGGTGGTCATGGTAATTTCGGAAAAGGGGAAAGGATTCAGGCTGACAGATAAAATGCTTTCCGGATATTCCGGCATTCACAGCCTTCATGCCAGGGCCTGTGAATTCGGCGGTGAACTGAAAATCGAAACTGCGACGGGGAAGGGCTGCAGAATTATGCTCAGCATACCTTTTAAAGACGCATGATAAAAATTTACTATAAGATATGTGAATTTTTGATCATGCACTGAATTGTTATTACTGATATTTTTATTATGAGAAAACAGGGAAGGAAAAACAGGATTTACATGAAAGATAAAATCAGTGTTTTTCTGGTTGAAGATGAATGGATGTGGAGCGAAGCGATTGTTTCCATTCTTAAAAGGCAGAAAGACATAATCATTACAGGCGACGCAAAAAGGGCCGAAATTGCCCTGGACAATATCAGGCAGCTGAGGCCGGATGTTGTTTTAATGGATATCCGGCTGAAAGGTTCAATGACCGGAATCGAGGCCGCCGCAGAAATCACAAAAACGCTTAAAAATA
>CAZKOK010000177.1:0-7784 GCA_964554355.1 uncultured Spirochaetia bacterium
AGACTCATTCCTTCTGTCATAAGCGCAAAACCGCCTCCTGAAGTTGAAACAATAGGACGCGCGCCTGCGTACCAGCCTGCCACTGCCATATTTACAGCTGCTATCTCATCTTCTGCCTGCTCAACCAATATGCCTGCTTTGTGTGAGTATGTCGCCATGGCGGTAAATACACTTGTTGACGGTGACATCGGATATGCAAATGCACAGTCGCATCCACCGGCTATGGCGCCAAGGGCTATTGCATCCGCGCCTGAAACCATGATGTTATCAGGTTTTGTATCCGGTTTGCATACTTCGAGAGTGATTACTTTTTCAGAGACCAGATTTGTGCCAATTTCGTATCCGCTGTCTGCTGCTTCTGCATTTTTGTCTGCCGTTTCATCGCCTTTTTTAGCAAATATTCCTTTTATATAATTTAAAACTTCATTACGGTCCAGATTCATGAGTCCGCTCACAAGTCCAACTGCAACTGAATTTGCATACAGTGCATTACCAAATTCAGATGCAATCTGTTGAAAAGGTACATTAATGACTTTGTCGTTCTCAAGTTTCTTTTTATTTCCAATTATTATGGTTTCATCTGAAATTCTGTCTTTTAAGTGCAAAAAAGCAGCTTTTTCAAATGAAATCAATATATCAGTACGTTTAACATATGCTTTTACTTCATCACATGACACTCTGATTGAAATTGAATTTATACCGCTTCTTACCCGGGACATATATTCTTTGGTCGCATACACGTGATAGCCGGCTTTTTTAAATAAAGCCACAAGAGCTGTTTCTACAGAGTTAATACCCTGCCCTGCTTCTCCGGCCAGCACAATAGACAGCTCATTCATCGTTTCCCCCCTTTACATCTGAGCAAGACGAGTAGTTCATGGTCCGCAATGACAAACAAAAATCTTTTTCTCCATTATTAAGAGCATTAAGAGTATCAGGCTTTCCACAACCCATGCTTGTTACACTCTTCTCTTGCGATTTTCACATCGGTTTTGGAAACAGGGAAAACAGCTTCAGGAACACCACCCGGGCTGAGATCTTTTCTGTAAACTATTCCATCTTTAGCAATGACTTCAATCATTTCAATCCAGTGGACAGCTTCCATAGGATGGGGAACTTCTCCTACTTTTACCTTGATTCCGCCTTCTGCTTCTTCAATTACCGGAACATGTTTTTCTTTTGCGGCATCAACTGTATTTTCTTTAAGCGCATTCATATCCTGACCGCAGCAAACAAGCGTTCCCGCTCCTGCCCCAATAACCTCCACAACTATCCCGCATACTTCACATCTGTAAATCTGCTTTTTTTCAGCAGCCATTTGAATCCTCCGCGATTTTACTTTAAACATAACAAGGACTGTAACCCTGTGTTTTCCTGTAATGAGCCTTTAGCTTTATAAAGTGTATATTAATTAATGGCTTTCATCAACAATGGGTTGGTTCTTTTTAATACTGACTGTTTTCGCTTTTTAAATGGCACCAGTCTGTTTTAATAATTCCGGAATATTGACAGGTTTTATTTAAATACAATCAGCAATTTTAATAAACTATTTTCTTCATGATATTTATTTATGTTCTATAATGTCTTTATAACTGATGATTTCCCGTCTGACCCGTTGGACAAGATTCGGCAATACACTGAATTTTTCAAGACCAATTTTCAGCATGGGATGAATATATTCACTGTCACCAGCTGATTCTCCGCAAACTGTACAGTCTTTTGATGCTTCCCTGGATTTCCTGAATATTTCCTCAAGCGTTTTGCCCAGGACCTCGAAGCCTTTGTCGAAATATCCTGCAACCTCTTTGTTTTCCCTGTCCGCGGCCATAGTATACTGAAACAGATCATTGGTTCCCACACTGATGAAATCTGACACTTTCAAAATCTCATCAATATGAAACAAAGCAGCCGGTGTTTCTATCATTGCCCCGATCTGAATCTTTTCCCCTCCATTAATTTTCTTTATTAATCTGCGGACTGTCCGGATTTCCGATGGAAGAGAGACCATTGGAAGCAAAATTTTGACAGGGATCTCTCTGTTCAACCTGATACAGGCTGAAAGTTGTGTCTTTAGCAGTTTTTTGTGTTTTAAGAGAAGGCGAATTCCCCTTAGTCCAAGCGCAGGATTTATCTCATTTCCCAGATCGAGATATGAAGGAACTTTATCCGATCCAATGTCGAGTAGTCTGATCGTTATCTCTTTTCCTTTCAACGGTTTGAGAATGTCTGTTAAGCGCGACAGGAGCAAATCTTCATCGGGCATTATCTTACTGGACATATAGATGGTTTCTACCCGAAATAAACCGACTCCCTCCGCTCCTGATGACAGGGCTTTCACCGCTTCATCTTTGGTGGAAACATTTGCTAAAATTGATATTTTTCTTCCCTGAATTTCAACAGGCCTGGATGATACGGCCTGTGTTTTATTTTCCTGAGCCTTATCTTTTATCAGTTTATTGTACTTTTCTATTATTAGTGCATCGGGATTAATAAAAATTGTACTGCCATCACTGTCGACTACGGCATGGGACTGATTAGGCAGTTTTTCGATTTCCGTATCGATTGTCACATAAGGAATATCCAGAGCGAGGGCCAGTATGGCCGAATGGGAACCGCGGCTGCCATCAACAGTTATAATAGCCTTTACATTTTTTTTATCGATAAAAACCGTATCGGAAGGAAGAAGCCTTTGAGAAACGAGAATAGTATTTTCCGGCAATGATGCGAGTAAGTTATTCTCTTTACCCTGAAGCTTTCTGATAACCCTGCCTCCTATATCCCTGATATCCTGAGCTTTGTCCCGCCGTTGTTCGTCTTCAAAGAGAAGAAATTTTTTTTCAAGCTTTCGGAATATGTCTCTGACTATAATCTCACCGTTCAGCAATCTGTCACTTAACTCATTTTCTATGTCGCTTAAGATGGAAATATCCTGAAGCATCATTTTATGAGCGAGAAAAATGGCTCCATGCTCATCGTTTATTTCCTCTTCGACATTTCTCTGCATTTTCGACAGATCATCAGCAACATTGCTTATGGCCCTTTTTATTCGTTCAAGCTCTTCTTTTTCTTCTTCTTCTTTTATAGCATATTGCCGGACACGGCTGGAAAAATTATCTTTATAGACCAAAATTCTGCCAACAGCGCATCCCGGAATAATTTTATGACATGGGATTTTTATATTCTTTTTTACCGGGCTATCTGGAAAGGAATCACTTCCATGCTCCATAATTTCACATTTTCCTTTTCTCCATAGAGCAATATGGTTTTTCCCTTCCTTTTTTGCCTTGTAAAGAGCCTGGTCCGCGCTTTTTATTAATCTTTTGTAGTTATTACTATGGTAGTTTACAAAAGACGAAATTCCCATACTGGCAGATATGGTCTGATCAATTGCTTCGCATGGAATGGTATTCAGCAGTTCCATTAGTTTACCGGCTATTTTCCCTGCCCCCTTGATATTAGTCTGTGGAAGAAGGATGAGGAATTTGTCTCCTCTGAAACGAAAGAGCCGGTCCGGTTTCCTGAGATTCTCCTCTATAAGTGAGACACAAAAAGGCATTACCTGGTCTTCCTTCTGATGCCCGTATGTGTCATTTATGATTTTGAAATTGTCCAGGCCGATCATTATTACAGAAAATATCAACCCATATCTATATGCCCGATCAATTTCCCTCTGTACCTCTGTTTGGAGATGTTCGTCTGTAAAGGTGTCGGTTTTGCTGTCAGGAATTGCCTGCCTGGCGATTCGGGTTATTACATTTTCCCGATTTACCAAAGCGGGAGAGTCGGCTTGGCTTCTGAAATGAATATAGTCCCTGGCGGCAAGTTCGAGGAGAATGGGTCTTCCGATTTTGTTCTCAAGGCTCTTTTTATGTTCTGAAATTTTACGGCAGATTTTTTCGGCCAATTGAGGATTGTCAATTTCATTAAAGGTTAATAAAAACAAAATTTCCGGATAGAATCTTTTACCCAGATCTTTGGAGATTGCGGTAATTTCTCTTTTCTGTTCATCAGTCGCTTCTTTCCCCGTACATATAATATCCAGCAGTTCATAGGGGATTGTGGGGTAAGCTATTTTGCTGGCGCCATCAAAATCATCTTTTGCATCATCCATAAATCAATCCTTTACAACCTGGAATACTTCCGGTAGCAAACGGTTTAGAATTTCGAAAATCCTCCCGTAAACATCCTTTATATAATATATACATGTTTGGTCGATTTGTGCAGATTCTTGCCTGCGGGGCCGATAATCAACAGATATGCCTTAATGTTTTTTATCGCCCTTAAAGGCATTTCCTAAATAAGATCCCAGCCGGGACTGTTTTTCTCAGTTGATTCAATATCTTCGTTATTGCCTGAAAACTCATTCCGTTATACCGTTATTTTCCTTCCCCGGTAAAGTATCGGGACAAAACCACCTATGTTGTGTCAATTAAATCAATAATGAAGATATTATAGATAATAATAAAGATCAGGAAGAAAATAATCAATATTCAAACGAACCAGGTCATTGTTGATGAATGCTATAGCTATATATTGTAGTAAATATGAAGATAACCAGAATAATGCTTGTTGATGATGATATTGAATGAAAACAGTCCACATTATTAGCCATCCCGAAATTAATATCATCAATATCTTTTTGAGATAATGATTTATTATTTACGGCCAAATCCGGGATATTTATACCTTTTCTGGAACCTTACCCCTCCCTGCAAAACCTTCAGGACAAGGGCTCTTTTTTCCACCTCGAGTATTCATAAATGTATTTTGGCGTCATCAATAAATAATGCCGGGTTTTTCGGCAGATCATCCAGTAACCCGCTGTAATCAAATGGCAGTATCTTTTCAAAAATGTTTTCATATTCTGTTGATAAACTAATTATCTCATTCCGCTATACTTCAACCGGGGCTTTAAGAAATCCTGTCCTGATGCGCGGACCTTCCAGGTCCTGAAGAATCTCAATCCGGTAATCATATTTACCATTCAGACTCCTGATTATTTTAATCATTTCCAGAGGGCTTGTATGGTTACCATGACTGAAATTCTGCTACACTATGTTCATTCCGGCTTTTGCCGGTTTATTTAATATTGCCGAAGCTGAACTGGCCGGACCTAATGTGCAGATTATTTTTGTTTCCTGCATCTTAAGTCCTTTGCCTGGAGCATCCGGTCTCTTTGTCTCTATCAGGCTGTGCGAGATGCCGTCTCGTCAGGATTCTTACTGATTCTGCTGACCTTGCTTTTAATCTGAAAATACTTTACCGATCCCCATATCAGGCCGGTACCGGCCAGAACCAGAACGCCTATCCAGGGCTGTATGCCCAGGAAATATAAAGCAAGACGGGAAATACCGAACAATACGGCCGTTGCCGCCAGATAAAACAGCCACCAGACCCATATCGCCTTATTAAAAAGAAATGCCGTTATCCTTTCCAGTACAATATTATCTGTTTCCTTTTTTTGACTCATAAAATCCTCCTTGGATTCTGTATATCGAAAACAACCGGTTTTTCTTTATTTCCGGTTGATTTATTTATTCCCTTTTAACGGAACTACTCCCGCAAGTTCACCAATAACATTAACAAGATCCGAACCGACAGGTACTACAATCTTGGCGTTGTTTTTTAATGAATCTTCTGTCATTTGTATTTTTCGCAAGACAGCTGCATTTCCGATAAAATATTTATCCGCCGCTTCATTCACAAGCCTGATGGCAAGTGCTTCGCCTTCCGCTTTCAGGATATTCGCCTGTTTTATCCCTTCGGCTTTTTTAATTTCAGCCCTTTTCTGGCCGTCAGCATCTGTTTCTGTTGCCGTGGCAAAATCAATCGCGGCTATTTTCTCATTCTCAGCCTTGACGACTTTGTTCATGGTTTCCTGAACATCTTTCGGAGGATCAATTTCTTTCAATTCGGTTCTTACGATATCGATACCCCAGTGTGAAGTTTCAGTAGCCAGTGTTTTCAGCAATTCGGTATTTATCCTGCTTCTTTCGCTGTTTGCCGATTTCAGACTCATGGTTCCGATGATATTTCTTAATGTTGTCCTAGCCAGATTGACAATCTGCCATTCATAGCGGTTTACATTGTACTGTGATTTTTTGACATCTGCCTCTTCTTCTTTCACCCTGAAATAAACCTGGGCATCCACCCTGGCGTTCAGATTGTCATTGGTTATTATTTCCTGCGGTTCAGCATCAATCATCTGCTCTGTAATGTTTATCTGATACATTTTCTCAAATACCGGAAATATCCAGTGAAATCCTGCGCGGGCGAAGCGGACATATTTACCAAGCCGCTCAATTAATCCGCGATGGGTCGGCCTTATTACCCTTACACCTGAAAAGAAGAAAATGACCAAAAATACTCCTCCCGCCAAAATTAACATTAAGTTCGTACTGATTCCAAACATGGTTTACTCCTTTAAAAATTATTAACCATTACCATTCTTTATCTTTATTTTTGCAATACTGAAAAGTGCTCTTTTACTTTGGCGACAATCTGGTCCTCAGTCATTTTGTCTGCGCATTCAAGCTCTTCTGTATATCCGTTTAGTTTCTGACTGCTGATGTATTTCAGCAATTCGCGTTTTGCATCTCCGGGACCAAAAATTAAAATGGTCCCGGCATTACCGAGATGTGAAAATACTTTCTTAAAAAAATCATTTAATTGCGCGGAAAAGTGTCTGTCCAGTCTGTCGTCTGCCTTTACCGACAGCGATTCAAAAGGTCTTAACGAGCGAAGGTGATTAATCCGCCCCGGGTGTTTTTCGGCATGAGACTCAATGATTCTTTTTGCTGTTTTTTTATTATTAATAAATACCATTATACATTTTCGGTGATCAATCCATAATCCGACTTCTGATTCCATTATATTTTCCTTTACAGGGCCGCTTATATCTGAATCCCATATTCAACTCGGTAACCGGCTGTTTCTTCCTGTATACAAATGAACAATAATTTGCCTGTAAAAACAAAGGGCATATTCCCGTTTCTATTGATGTTATTCCACCTGCAGCTTGACCAGCCTGAATTGCCTGTTATTCTTATTACAGAACAAAAATAATCAGGTTTTCATCATTCTGCTTTTTTTCAAAAGTATAATATCCGAATTCCACTCTTCAGCCTGCTTCTGCTGTTCTTTTTTATATTCATCACCTGTTAAAATGTTTTTTAACTCCCTGTTTTCCGATTCCTTTCAAATTCCTTGAAACAACCAGAATAATAAATACAGTAACAGTGGCAATAATTATCAGAAAATTAATTATCTGCATAATCATCCTCCTTAAGTGAGATAAGCGATCCCAGGGCAATTGCTGTGGCAGATATTATAAAGACAAGGGGATGTACCGGTTGTCAGGCCTTCCTGCCGTTCCTTTCATCATTTTTTATGCATAATTACGGTTTCCACAGATATCCGATTCTGCTTATCTGAATTCAATGTATGCTTATTTCACGGAGTTATCATTTGCCATAATCTCTTTTCTTCTGACCATACTCCGGTCATTTGTAAAAACGCCGTTTATTCTTTCAGGCTTTCGAGCAGCCTGATCAACAGACCGGTGTGAAAAGGCTTGTTTATTGTTTTTGCAGCTGTTTTGAGCAGCTTTTTTGTTTCAGTTTTTTCTGCATGTTCAGGTTCCGGTAATTTTCTCCCGGGATGACCGCTTTCCCGAAATTAAATAACCGGGAGTAGGCTGCATATGGCTTTCCATTGAAAACAACACTGCTGAAAATGTCCCTGTTTTTACTGTCCGGGTAAAGATCAAAATAATTTTTCCCCTG
>CAZKOK010000178.1:0-7782 GCA_964554355.1 uncultured Spirochaetia bacterium
ACCTAGAGACATTATTGAACCGAAGCTTGCTCCTAAAATTATTGATAATTGCTCCTCTATTTCATCAACTGATTATGATGGAGAAAAATTATATATCTTATCCAGCAACATCATTGATACTCTTAAAACCCTTTTTTCAGCAGCAGGGAACACAAACACATACCTTGGAGATTTACACATCAAACAGCCAAGCCTGGAAGATGTATTCCTGGAATTAACCGGACATACAATACAGAAAACTACTATCACCAGTAAAGGAGGAATAAAATGACCAGAGCTGTTTCAATCACCAGATTTTCATTACTTTTTTTAAGATCAGGCATACGGGATATAAAATCACAGGCCATTTCATTCGGGTTGCCGTTATTCATGCTTTTTACTTTCTGGATAACAACACGGGACGGCAGCGAAGAAAGCACAGAATTATTTCTGCACATGATTCCTGCTATCTGTGCTATGGCTGTAATGATGCCTGCTCAGACTCAAGCAACAAGACTTGTAAGCTGGCGGGAATGCGGTTCACTGCGCAGATTGGCTCTGTCACCAATTCCTGCTTCGATTACAGTAATCGGAATATCTGTTTCTCAGATTATTATCGGGCTGATACAGGGCCTGATCATTTGTTTTTGCTGCCTTATTGCTGCAAAGCAGCAAGTACAACCAGAGATGTTTTTTATTATAATCGCTGATATGGTTGTTATCAGTTCGGCCTTCATATCACTGGGAATTCTGCTCTCAGTCTTTTTCAAAAAAGCAAGCATTACCGGCTATGCTTTTTTTGCAGTATTTTTACCCATGTTTTTTATCGGCAGCTTTCCCCTGGAACAACTCCCCCGGAAAATTCATAGTTTCATTCCCTGGCTGCCGACAAGTATGGGAATAAATTTGATAAACAGCATTTTTGAACATACGAAAATCCAGAAAGAAATGTTTTTTCCGGTTTTTGGACTTCTTGCATATACCCTTGTATTCATTACCACCAGTTCCCTGCTTTATAAAAACAAAGAATTATAGGAGTGAAGATATGAATCAAATTGATGAAACAAAATGCACAAAATGTTCAGCTTGTGTAAATGAATGCCTTAATAATGTATTGGAAATTAAAAAAGGAGAAATCCCCCAATTTATTAATCCCGATTTCTGTATCGATTGCGGCAGATGTATGGCCAGATGCCCTGCAGGTGCTATTCAAATAAATAATATGCAATTGGAAAATTTTAAAGCTGTACCAAATAATAGTATAATAAATCCCTCTGACATGGAATTATTTTTAAAATCAAAAAGAAGCTGCCGGAAATATACACCAGAAAAACTCAAGCTGGAAATATTATCAGAATTGCTTGATACTGCGCAAACGGCTCCGACTGCCATGAATAGTCAGGAAAAGACTTTTATAATCATACAGGATCAGGAATTGATTCTGAAAATTAAAAAAGCTATACTCAAAAAGTCCCGATCCTTACTCAGATTAATGAAAATTCTTTCAAAAGCCCCGTTAAAATATATTTTCCCCAAAGAGACAGCAGCTTATTTTAATCGGGTTGTAAATGATTACAACGCATTACTAAGCAACGCTGAAAAAGGAATTGATCATTTATTTTATAATGCTCCATGTCTGATATTTTTTACCGGGATTGCCATGGATCCCTTTGGAAAAGATAATTCACTACATAGTATGAATTATTTAATGATGCATGCTCAGTCAATGGGAATAGGGACATGTATCAATGGTTTTTCTTCCGCATGGCCTAAACTGTTGGCTAAATTTGTTAAAGTGCCCGGATTGTATAAAATATTCGGTGTTTTAACAGCGGGGTACGAAAAATCCCCTTTCAAAAAAACCATTTCCAGAAAAGAACCAGTAGTCTCCTGGAATTGATTGTTTATGCCGCGCTGCGTTTATGATATAATCACTTTAGCGTATGAATATCAGCAAGAATGAATTCTTTAAAGAAGTCTCAATTCTCATTACAGGCCATCTTGATATTACACAAGCCCTTCATAAGGCTTTCCTTTTTATAAAGGACTATATTCCTGCAGATGCAATTCATATTGAATTATTCAGCATGACCGAAGGAACAGCAAAAGTTTATGCTTCTGCAACTATAGAAAAAGCTGAACAAACTGGCAAAACCATTCATTTGCCGCCGGAAGTGGCGCTGCATTTGAAACCAGCTATGGAAAACCCTGAAACAGTCCATATAATCAACAATGTTGACGAGAATCCGATTGGATCTATTATAAACACTGCATTTGAGCAAAAGGGTAATTCTGTACTGGCCTGTCCGCTCTACATAGAAACAGAAGTACTTGGAGGGCTTATCATTGAAAAGACTGGCATAGATGCTTACAGCGAAAAAGATGCCGACCTGGCCAAATTGCTGATAAAGCCTTTTTCCATAGCACTTGCAAACTGCCTGAAACATGATGAAATCCTCAGACTGAATGAAATAATTACCAGCGATAAAAATTACCTTCAGCAGGAAATTCTCCATTTGTCCGGTGATAAAATAATCGGGGCCGATTACGGTTTAAAAAATGTTATGGAACAAGTGAAGCAGGTATCAAACACATCCAGCCCTGTCCTTCTTTTAGGCGAAACAGGTGTAGGAAAGGATATTATTGCCAATGCTATCCATTACTCATCAACACGCAAGGAAAAACCTTTTATAAAAGTTAACAGCGGGGCGATACCGGAATCATTAATCGACAGTGAATTATTCGGCCATGAAAAAGGGGCATTTACAGGTGCCGAAAAACAGAAAAGAGGTCGCTTCGAACGGGCCCATTCCGGGACTCTTTTCCTCGATGAAATAGGAGAACTTCCATCATCAGTACAAATCCGCCTGCTACGTGTTTTACAGAATAAGGAATTCGAACGGGTTGGCGGAACGGATCCCGTATCTATTGACGTCAGAATAATCGCAGCTACCCATCAGGATCTGGAAGAAATGATCAGGAAAAGGGATTTCCGTGAAGACCTGTGGTTTCGTATCAATGTTTTTCCTATATTTATCCCGCCTTTACGGGAACGAAAACAGGACATTCCATCATTAGTGAATTATTTTATTCATAAGAAATCAATTGAACTGAAAATTAATAAAGTCCCGGCAATTGATGCAGATTCGCTTAACTCATTAATCAATTATCCATGGCCGGGTAATGTACGGGAACTTGAGAATATTATTGAGAGGGCCATGATACTCTATTCTGACGGACCTCTATTAATAGATCCTGAACCTTTACAGATGAAAAAAAATGAAACAACTGCTGTGAATGACCTATATCAGGCCGACACAGAAACAATTGGGATTTTACCCCTCGATCAATATACATCAGATTATATAAAAAAAGTTCTTAGGCTTAGTAATGGTAAAATTCATGGAAAAAATGGTGCTGCTGCTTTATTGAGAGTAAAGCCAACAACACTCAGGTATAAAATGGATAAGCTGAATATAAAATACCGTAAAAATCAATAAATCAACTCCTCTAAAACCAGTATTAACATATATTAAAAATTACACTTGACCTTCCAGCCGCTGGAACCTGTACGGTTAATGCAACAAATAGAAATTACTATTTGATTTTATCGGAAGGACAAACGTATGAATAATATTCTTGATTACAAATGGAAAGAAATTGAAAACCTTGATAAAGAAAAAACATGTTTATTCATGACAGCGGCACCTGTTGAAGAACATGGATTACACTTGCCGGTATCTATTGATATCGACCTGGGAGAATACTGGAAGAATTCAGCAATTCAAAAGCTTGAAAAAAACCATCCGGAATTTAACTTCATTTCATTACCTCCGCTGCCCCTGGCTGCAGGAAGCATGAAAACCTTTCCAGGCTGTATTTATATCAAGCCAAAAAGTTTAAGGAAGATAATGATTGAATTCCTGGAAAATCTGGCAAAGTGGGACATTAAATTTACTGTAATAATTGCATCACATGGGGACCCTTTACATAACATGGCAATTGAAAAAGCATGCAGCACAATTAATAAACGCTATAACACATCATTTATTTCACCATTGGGTTCGATGTTTTCATATAAAGAACTTGGAATTGATCTGAAATTTCCCGGAAAAATAAAAAATATGCTTGAAAAATACGCTGAGGATTTTCATGCCGGATGGATTGAAACATCAATGATGCTCGACATATCCCCGGAAAAAGTCGATCCGTCATATAAAGAGATGGATGATGTAGTAGTCAGTGAAAAAGAAATGATTAATCCAAAAAAATATTCCATGGCGACTGCCGGGAAAGGTCATCTGGGATATCCGCGGCTGGCCGACCTGGAACCGGGAAGGATGATTAATGATTCTACCGTGGATTATATTGCAGATATAACTGAAAAACTTATCAAACACGAAGATGTAAACAGATATTCTCATCATTTTTTGAACAGAATTCCGTTTTTACGAATGCTTGTCTGATTTTCGGTCTTCTTTGTTTTTTAAAACAAGAGTGCGGGTATCAGCTGTGGCCGATACCCGCTTTAGAGTACTTTATGATTTTCCGGCAATTACATTAATGCATCCATAGGAACAGGGTCCATATCTGTGAAAGTCTGGTTTTCTCCAACCATTCCCCAGATAAATGTATAATTTTTTGTTCCCACGCCGGAATGAAAAGACCAGCTTGGCGAAATTACGGCCTGTTCATTTCTGACAACAAGATGCCTGCTTTCTTCGGGTTTACCCATAAGGTGGAAAACAACTGTTTCCGGGGCCATATCAAAATAAAAATAAACTTCCATTCTTCTTTCATGTGTATGTACCGGCATGGTATTCCAGATACAGTTCGGTTCAAGAATAGTCATTCCCATACACAGCTGACAGCTCTGCACAATTGCCGGATGTACATACTGGTAGATTATTCTTTTATTGGATTCTTCAATTGTTCCAAGTTTTACCTGGCCGGCATCTTTGAGGGACACTGCCTTATGCGGATATTCCTTATGTGCTGTCCCGGAAAGAAAATACATTTTTGCCGGGTTGTTTTTGTCTGCACTTGTGAAAGAGACATTTCCGGCTCCCATCCCTATATAAAGACCATCGCGGTTATCAAGCTTGTATTCGGTACCGTCAATAATCACTGACCCCGGCCCGCCGATATTTATGACTCCGGCTTCTCTTCTTTCAAAAAAGGTGTCGGCTTTTAAGGTTGATTTCCCGTCAAGGACCTGTTTATCACCAAGCGGGCAGAATCCGCCGGCAATAATTCTGTCATCGCAGCTGTATACAAGATTTGTTTTCCCCGGAGAAAAAATCTTCTCTATTAAAAAATGCGATCGTAAATCATTTGTTCCGAATCCTGCGGCATGATCAGGGTGAACTGAATACCTTGTTTCCATATTATTCCTCCAATACATTTTCTCAACAAAATTATTTCATAAAAAAGGACGGCAGCCACATTGTAAGCTGATGAATATACGTAATTGCTATAAGGGTAATAATATTTGCCATAAGGAAAGGCAATGCTGCCTTGAAAATCTTTCCTATACTCAATTTTGATATCGCGGAAGCGACATTCAGACACATTCCTACAGGAGGAGTGACAAGACCTACAGCCAGTCCCGAAATCAGAATCGCGCCGAACTGGATACTGCTGACTCCAAGCGCGTTGACAATCGGCAGGAACACCGGAGTCAGGAGAAGGATTGCAGGGCTGACATCGATAAAAGTTCCGGCCAGAAGAATAATAATGTCAATAAAAAGCAGAATAAGAAAACCCGGAGCATGCGAGCCTAAAAGCGCAGCAGAAATCATTTGCGGGATCTTTTCGAGAGCAAGTATAAAGATATAAAGCCTTGAAAGGGCTATTATTATCATTACATTTGCGCTTGTTATAATTGCCTGCTTCAGCAAAGGAGGAATATCCCTGATTTTCAGCTTTCCATACACAAAGAAACCGATAATAGCTGCATACAGTACGGCAATCCCTGCGCTTTCTGTTGCAGTTGCAATTCCGAGGAGTACTGATCCGATAACAAAAACCGGCATGATAATTGCCATCATCGATTTTCCTACGGTTACAGCTATCTCTTTCCCGGTCATATTTATTTCTTCCTTGGGCAGTTTTTTCATATATGATATAAACAGGGTAATAATAAGCATAATTACCCCTATCATTATTCCCGGAATAGCACTACCGAGGAAAAGTCTTCCGACGGACTCCTCGGCAACCATTGCATATATTACCATTGGAACGCTGGGTGGTATTATCATTCCCATCGTGGACGAAGCTACAGTAATCCCGCTTGAAAATTCACCCGTATATCCCTTTCTTTTCATCTCGGGAATCAATACAGCTCCAATTGAAGCGGTATCGGAAACTGATGAACCGGAAATTCCTCCAAAAATCATACTGGCAAAGACATTAACCAGTCCGAGACCTCCCCGGAACCGGCCGACAAAAAGCATGGAAAAATCAATAAGTCTGGTGGTTATCCCCCCGGCATTCATTAATAGACCCATCAGTATAAACAACGGAAGGGCAATCATGGAAGGTGAATTCATGCCTGAATACAGCATCAGAGGCAGCCCCTGCAGCTGATCTGGATTCAGTACCAGAAAATAGAGGACCCCGGAAATTCCCAGGGAATAAGCAATCGGAACGCCAATTATTAAAAGAACAACAAGGCTGATAAGCAGTACAGACATTATTCACCATCCTTCATTTTGCCGGCATTCACTTCAGGTTCTGCAGAATCATCATGCTCTTCCCGGGGACCTTCTTTCATTTCCACAAGTCCTTCATTAATGATTTTTATAATGTTAAATAGAGCGAAAAGAGTTACAAAAAGACATCCGGTCGGAATAATAACCTGCACTATCCACATTGGAAACCTCAATACAGATGCCGGAGATGAGCCGGCTACACGGATCCAGTGAAAACTCAGGATTGTAATATAAATATTGATTGCGGCAACACACATCTGTCCGAATGAATCAACAATCAGTCTGAAAGGCTGCCTTAATTTACTCAGAAAGAAGTCTATTTTTATATGCTCCCTTTTCCCAATGGAAATAACAGCACCAAGCGCAGTAGTATAAATGAAAAGGAACTCGATCAACTCATTCCCGCCGCCGCCCAATATGGATGTTCCAAAAAAATACCGCAGGAAAACAAGAATTATTGTCAGGGACAGAATTACAAAAAAAGCTGCGGCGATAATATATTCAAGAACAGTTGTGAGGACTTTTTCAATTTTAAGAATTTTTCTGTATACAAGTTCCATATCAAGTCCTGTAAGTTAAAATATGGCTGAAGCCTGAAGGCTTCAGCCAAAAAACAGTTTACGCTTCTTTAATTATTTGTTGGCAATTTCCTGCATTTCATTAATTTCATCCCAGGTAAAAACACCATCATCAACATACATCTGCCATACAGGCTCTACTGCATCAATAAAACTCTGACGTCCGGCATCATCGAGTTCATTAACCTGAAGATGCTCTTTCAATGTGTAGAAATAAGTCGTTTCTGATGCCAGCCATATTTCATTTGAATACTTTATAGCAGCTTCTGCAACAGAATCAAATATTGCCTTCAGGTCATCCGGAAGAGAATTATACCAGTCAGGATTTACATAAAACGGATCCGGATGTATCTGCCAGTTTACAACAGAAAGATATTTCTGTGCTTCGTAAAATTTCATGTCCGCAGTATTTGAGAACGGATTTTCCTGTCCGTCAACAACACCGTTTTTAAGGGCCATATAAGTTTCAGTATAAGCCACCTGCTGAGGATTTGCACCGATTGCGGCAAAGG
>CAZKOK010000179.1:0-7777 GCA_964554355.1 uncultured Spirochaetia bacterium
AGCGAAAGCAGGCGCTGCGCTTAAGCTTGATGCCAGACCGGATCCGGATTTCCGGTTTTTCGCAAAAGCTTCAATCTCATACCCTTTTGATGAAAGCAGTTCACGAAGCATGGGAGACATAATTAAAATCCAGGAGATGTTTTCAGACTTTCAATACCGGGACGACCTGTTTTTCAGGGCCGGGGAATATACAGTAAAATGGGGCGTCGGATACAGATGGTCTCCGGCTGATATCATAAACATTACTGCCATTGATCCTGAAAACCCGGA
Organism: uncultured Spirochaetia bacterium; assembly: GCA_964554355.1. Classification (GTDB taxonomy): domain Bacteria; phylum Spirochaetota; class Spirochaetia; order CAZKOK01; family CAZKOK01; genus CAZKOK01. The sequence goes on from CAZKOK010000179.1 coordinate 271, forward strand.
TGAAGAGCGCGAGGGACCCTTGTCAGTGAAGGTGCAGTATCCCTTCAGCAATCATAACCTGTACTTTTATCTTCTTGCTGACAATCCGGAGGGCGTAAAAGATCTCGGGTATGCTTTGAAAGGAGAGTTTCTGCTTGGTACAGCGGAACTCGGTACCGGAGTTTACTGGAAACCGGATCTCCCCCCATATGCGATGGCGACCCTTACATTCGGATCCGGAGATTTCAATTTTTTTGCAGAAGCCGTCGGAAGTTACGGGACACAAAAACATATAATTGATGAAGTCCCGGTCAGCGCAGAATATCCGTTTGGTTTGAGAGTGCAGCAGCCTGAAAAAATATACTTTTCCGGACTGGCCGGTTTCAGCTGGAGCTGGTCGGATGAGAATGACTGGTACAATCTGGGCGCATCAGCCGAATATTTTTACAACGGATACGGGTACACGGATCCTGATGTTTTGAAAAATCCGTATATACCTGCACTTATCGGTGCCAAAGAGATATCTCCGGATGATCTTATGCAGACAGGCAGACACTATGCAGGAGTATCTTTCAGCTGGACGGAGGTTTTCGGCACATCTGTAAGTTTAGGCATAAACTGGTTAAGCAACTTCAGTGATTTATCAGGAATGGTGGTCCCGCAGCTAAGCGTTGATATTATCGACATTTTCGATTTATCTGTCTCAATACCGATTAATTATGGTAATATTGCAGATGAATATTCCAGAAATGGAACAATATACGGATTAAACTGCACCTTGAGCATGGGAGGCGGCCGGTTTTAAAAACCGGGAAAAAGCTGAATGAAAGGGACCGTCCTGATAATAGAAGATGAAAAAGACCTTGCGGAACTGATAAAACTTTATCTGGAGAAAGAAGGACTGAGGACCGTCCTGTGCAGAACAGCGGAAGAAGGCCTTGATTCACTCAGGCAGAATAAATTCGACCTGATACTTCTTGATATTAATCTGCCCGGAATGGATGGATTTGAATTCCTTCAGAATATCAGAAAAGAATTTGAAGTACCTGTAATCATTATATCAGCACGGGAAAGCGATGAAGACATAATTTTCGGATTAGGCAGCGGTGCTGATGAATTCGCAGTCAAACCCTTCTCTCCCAAAGTTCTTACGGCAAAAGTCAGGGCATTGCTGCGCCGGATAGAAAAAGTTTCCGAAGCTGACGCAAGGATCATTAAAACAGGTGATCTGGAAATTCACCTGGACCTGTATTATATTGCCAGGGGGGGGGGGGAAAAAGATCCAGATGTCTGCCAGGGAATTCGAAGTCCTTGCTTTTTTGATTGAAAACAGAAACAGGGCATTCAGCCTGGAGGAAATTTATCTGGCAGTCTGGGGGAACAGCTACGGCGACATTTCGGCCGTGAGTGTTTATATTCAGCGGATACGGAAAAAGATCGAGAATGATCCTGCTGATCCAAAAATGATAGAAACGGTCCACGGAAAGGGGTACCGTTTCAGCGGGGTAATATGAATCACAGGTCGGGAATAAAAAGAAAATTTATTTTGCTTATAGCAGGTGTGATAATCATACCGATTTTATTAACCATTATGCTGTTTCTTTCTGCATTCCTGCAGAGTCCTTTTGCAGGAGCAATAAACCCTCTGCAACTATTCCTGGAAGGAAAAATCCCTGAAGAAACGGAAATTAACTGGGAAAACTCAAAAAAAATTTTCTGCCGGAAGGCAGTCATATCCTGGTATTTGATTATAATACACTGATATTCTCAAATCTTGAATTGACAGCCGATAGCTCATTCACAGAATCAGAAATGCAGGATTTGATAAATAAATATCAATATGGAATGCAGTCATTTTCATACAGGCATAATATTTCGGAAGTTAAAGACATAAGGATATTCATTTTCATGCCCAAATTCAAACATGCGGATTTTAAAAATAAAGGCATGAACTACGGCATGCTGACGGTTCTCCTGCTGATCGGTTTCACGGTATTAATGACTCTTGTCATTCTGCGTTCAATCTCGAAATCCATCAGATACCTTGAATCAGCAACCAGGAAAATTGCGAACGGAGATCTTGATTTTACAATCCGAATTTCCGGAAAAGATGAATTTGCATCTTTTGCGAATTCGTTTGAAATCATGAGGAATGCTCTTAGGGAAGAGCGGGAAGTCAGGGCCAGGACTCTTATGGGAGTTTCCCACGATTTGAAAACGCCGCTCTCATCGATAAAAGGCTACATTGAAGCGCTGCAGGATAATCTTGACAACACAGCGGAACAGCGTAAGAAATATCTGTCGATAGCCGGTGAGAAAGCGGATATCCTTCAGGAAAGAATAAGCGACCTTATTAATTATGTAAAAATGGAAACCGGAGAATGGGAGCATCAGCTGAAGAAAATCAATGCGGCAGATTTTTTCAATGAAATATCATGCGAGATAAATGATGAATGCAGCATCCGGCTGAGGTCCTTTCACTTTATAAACAGCCTGGATCAAAAATGTGTAATCAACGCAGATGAAAAGCTTCTCCGAAGGGTTTTCGAGAATATTATCGATAATTCAATCAAGTATTCAAACCCGGAGGACAGCATTTCATTAACCGTAAGTTCCACAGATTCCGAAATAAAGGCTTTGATTCAGGATTCAGGAAAAGGTATTTCAGAAAACCTGATAAAAGATATTTTCAAGCCTTTCGCACGGGGAGATCTGGGAAGAAACTCAACCGGCTTCGGATTAGGCCTGACAATCGTAAAAACAATAATAAAGAATCACGGAGGAAATATAACTGTAAACTCGGCAGAGGGGAAAGGCTCAAGCTTTGAAATAACCCTGCCTGTTTGTCATGAATGAGAGGGATTCCCGTTGTACTCAAACATGCGTGATTGACAGACTGTCGTCTATTTATAATTATATAATTACTATGAAAACCTATACCATTATTATTGCATTGCTTTTTTTAACAGTTTCAATGAACCTTTTTGCCAATCCCCTGTCTGATCCCGCTATACCCGATGGTGAAAAAATCAGGTACAAGGTAATCAAAGGGGACGAAGTCTCCTGGACTACCACGGAAATCAGGCAGGAAGCAGGTCCGGACGGCAGATATTATGTTATTTCTTCATGGTCGGACGAACAGGACTCTGAAATTTACATAAGGAATTCGGATCTGATACCATTCAGATCCTGGGTTGTAAAAAAGCGGAACGACTCTGAAATAACCGAAGAGATAAATATAAAAAAAATGGCCGGCTATGACGGCGAAAAAATTACCGTAATAGGTACCCAGGACCTTATTCATGTACTCAGGGGTTTCCCTTTTGAAAAAGGAAAAAAAATTGACCTTGTTTTTATCGGTCAGGAACAAAGCGGTGAATTCTTTTCAATGCGGGTTGAATTTGAAAAAACAGAATATATCAGCGTTAATGGAAAAACATACAGGGCGCATAAACTGAAGCTTGTGCCTGTTCTTTCCGGAATAATGAAACTTGCCGCGGGCTTGTTCCCGAAAACATATTTATGGTATTCAGCCGAAAAACCGCACTATCTTCTGAAATATGAGGGAAGCGCAGAATCAGGCAGCGGAAAACAGACTATTGAAATAGCAGATTACTCTATTTCTGCCCGCTGAACGCTGATTTCCTTCAAATTTACTTGTCTGAAAGCAAAAAAGCATGTAATTTAAGTGATATGGGACATATGAATCACAGGGGACATAAAAGATCCGGATTTGATGAATTTATTTCAGGACTCGTTATTGCAGCAGTTTTCTCGGTGGTGTATATCACAACCGGAAAATGGTTCTGGCTGTTCCCTGCCGGATTCGGCGGGCTTATACCGATGCTGACTGGCATAAAACACATGATTGCAAATGCCTCCCTGCCAAAGAGAAACCGCGACCAGGAAACCAGGCAGCTTAAGGCGGACCTCGAAAGAAAAATCCTTCAGGTGGCTAAAAACAACGACGGCCTTGTCACCCCGGCCGTAGCGGCCCTTGAAACCGGCCTTCCTCTGGAAGAAATGGATTCCTTTTTAGGCAGCATGGCTTCGAAAGGATATGCCCGGGCCGATATCGAGGAATCCGGAAGAATGGTCTATGTCTTTCAGGATTTTGTAAAACAGATTAAAGACTGAACAGAAATTACTCCTCATTTTTCTCCGTAAATCCGGTATTACTGATAGTTTGTACATTTTTTTATCAAATTCCTCTAAATATTTGAATTTCTGAATTCCGGTCTTTTTTATTATAAATATAGGCAATGTATTTTTACAAAAACGGGGGAAATAATCTATGAATATCAGAGCCAATTTATTAACAGGATTCGCAGCTGTTACAGTTATAGTACTGATCGCAGGAGTAATAGGAATAGTCGTCAGTTCATCAATAGGCAAGGATGCTGACAATATTCTTTATGAAAAAGATCCTGTAAAGGACATATCAATGGAAGCATCCAGAGTACTGCTGCACGGACAGGGCGCACTGGCTGAATATATGGCAATGGATAGCGGACTTGAGGAGATTAAAGCGGAATTTGAAGAATCCGTAAACGATTTTGACAGACTGACAATTGAATTCGGCAGGTATTCTTCAGTTTTTACGCGGGATACAAAAACTCTTTATCAGGATTTTATAGATGCCGCAAACATGATGCTTTTAAAAATGGATGAAAGCCTGGACGAGAGAGCACTTACTTTTTCATACATGAAGGAAGTTGACAATGCCGCCGGCTTTGCATCGGAACAGCTTGACAATCTGGAAAGTCTTGCCGATTCCGACATGGCTTCCGCAATGGTAATTGCTGACAGGACCCAGAATTCGGGATTAATTGCACTGATCGCCGCTATTGTAGCGGGCATTATCCTTGCGGCAGTAATAGGCATGTATATATTATTCATCATATCCAATCCTGTCAAGAAAATCACATATCAGGCCAACGAAATAGCCGAAGGAAAACTTGATCTGGAAAATCTCACTATCAAATCAAAAGACGAAATCGGCCAGCTGGCAAAAGCCTTTACGGACATGTCGTCAGTCCTTAAATATAAGGCATTCTGCTTTGAGAAAATAGCCGCCGGCGACCTTACCGAAGAAGTAAAGCTTGCATCCGATAAAGACACTCTTGGACATGCAATGATATTTATGACAGAAAAACTTAATGAAATAATGAAGAATGTGATTCTGTCAGCAAATAATGCTGCAAAAGGAAGCAAGCAGATCAGCGCTTCCGCTCAGCAGTTCAGCACAGGCGCAGAATCAATGAGTTCAACCGTCCAGCAGCTTTCGCAGGGAGCAACCGAGTAGGCTGCGTCTGCAGAAGAAGTTTCGTCATCGATGAAACAAATGAGCACGAACATAACCCAGAATGCAGACAATTCCATACAGACAGAAAAAATAGCACTGCAGGCGGCAAATGAAGCAAATGAAGGCGGACAGGCTGTAAACAGGACAGTTGAGGCCATGAAGGACATTGCTGAAAAAATATGTATTATTGAAGAAATTATGCGCAACACAAATCTGCTTGCCCTTAATGCGGCAATAGAAGCGGCCCGGGCCGGCGAACACGGCAAGGGTTTTGCTGTCGTAGCTTCGGAAGTAATAAAGCTTGCAGAAAGGAGTCGGAGAGCAGCCGGGGAGATCAGCGAACTCTCGGGAACAAGCGTGGAAATAGCAGAAAAAGCAGGAACCCTGCTGGAAAAAATAGTGCATGATATCCAGAAAACTGCAAGCCTTGTACAGGAAATAAGCGCAGCAAGTATTGAGCAGAAATCCGGCTCAGAGCAGCTACACAAGGCCCTTTTACAGCTTGATTCCGTTATACAGCAGAACGCTTCAGCATCGGAAGAAATGTCATCAACATCCGAGGAACAGTCTTCCCAGGCCGAAGAAATGGCGGCCATTTCGGAAGAATTCTCCGGACAGGCAGATCAGCTGCTGGATCTTGTTTCATATTTTAAAATCAGGCAGGATAATGACATGCTGAAAAGTTCTGAACATCATTATCAGAATGAGACACAACATGACATGCATCATGATACGGCCTTTCCGGGCAGTCCGGCTGTTCATAAAGCCCATGATAATTCCGAAGATAAGCGTCAGCATGTAAGAACCCAGAAACGTGAAACCGGAATAACACAGGCCGGAGACAGCCTTGATGATTCATTTGAAACATTCTGAATAAAGCGAATATTCTGAAGTGGTCTGTCAGTAAGGACACTCCTGGTTGACAGACTTTTTTTGTTCCCAGCATCCGTCCTGAACAGAAAACCCGTTCAGATCCCGAAAGTCTCCTTTATGCCGGAAAGCAGAAAATGCACACCGATCGCACCGATAAAAATCCAGAGTATCCTGGAAACGACCATCCTGCCTATCCTGCCCATAATTCTTGAGATCCATGGAGTAAGCTGAATCATTCCCCAGCATACGGCAAAAACCGCAATCAGCACCGTCAGTGTGACAAGTACTCCGTCCCTGTTCATCAGAAGAATGCCGGTCACAATTGATCCGGGACCTACCAGAAGGGGTACGGCCATCGGGACTATTGCTGTTTCCATGATCTGCTTTTTACCCGACTCTTCCGATTCCGAATAGTGCTCCTTTTTCGAAGGAAACACGATGTACTTGACGGCAAGTACAGTCAGCAGGATACCGCCGGCTATACGGAATTCCAGAATATCAATCTGAAAAACCCTGCTCATTATCCAGCGTCCGGAAAGCGTCAGCACTGTAAGGGTCAGAAAGCCGGTAAGCACAGCGACATTAAAAACATTGAATCTGGTTTTCCTGTCAAGTCCATCGACAAAATCGGCATAAATGGGAATGTTGCCTATCGGATTTAGAATTGCAAACAGGGCCAGAAAGGCATTAATCCATACTCCAGGTTTCATACTGATATTATAATGTTGAATATCCGGAAAAGCATCAATTTTCAGTTTTTTCTGTTCATTGGGCAGAAAAGATTATATTATTACTGTACCTGCATCCGGAGAATTTTGTTTTTTATTAAGTAAAGCCGGTAAATATGAATACGATAGAAGATATTTTCAGCAAATTCCAGTGCCGCCCCATCCCCAACTGCCCGGGCCGTTATATCATAAGAAACTCCGGTCATCTGACAATACAGGAAATCTGCGGAGCAGAAGTGAAAACCGAAGAATTCCATTCACAATCCGTACCCGACCCTGTAATTTTCTGCAGATTCGGGGACGGAGGAATCATTTCCTATATAAAATCCGATGGAACATTCGTTCATACCCTGAACAATAAGGAAGGTTTTGAAAGAAAATGCCGGGAACTGAATATAGAATCATGAATGTTCCCGGCATAAATTAAACAGGATTTGAACCACAGAGGGCACAGATTATACAGAGGGATTTTCATAATTCAAATAAAAACGCTTTCCATGATATATATTCTTTATTCGAATAATATATTTTAGGTTTTTCACAACTTTAAAAATTATAGTGAATAAATACAGGACTCCCCGGCAGTCTGTTTTGTCTTCACTAAAAACTCTGTGTCCTTTGT
>CAZKOK010000180.1:0-7772 GCA_964554355.1 uncultured Spirochaetia bacterium
AACTCGGGGTCCCTGAGCATAAGGACATGAGCATCAAGGAACCTTGATTCCTTACTTGAGATATTATTTTCAGTTTTTTCCTTCAGGTCCTGGATTTCGGAAATTGCCTTTTCAATGGCATTATCCAGTCTTTCGATTTCCAGATCAACTTCACCGGGCTCAATTGAATATTCGGGCACACTGTTGACTTCATCGCTGTAGAGAAAAACCGTCCCTATTGTAATTCCCGGAGAAGCTGAGATTCCGTATAATTCTTTCATCCAGATTAACTATACGTTCTTTTTTTTAAGCTGTCAAACAGGGAAATTTATCGAATCCTGAAGATTTTTATCAATTTTTAGCCGAAAAAGATAACTTTAGACTTCAATCCCGCCGGTATTTTCCGATATTTAATACGTATGGCAAAAAGCAAAAAAGGCTCCATAGGGTGCCTGTTCTGGATAGCACTGATTTTACTCGTAATAGTAATCTTTATGTTTAATCAAAAGATCATTTCGAAAGTAGTCCATAACACAGGGTTATGCAAAGCAATACCCGGTTTTCCTTTCTGCGGTGACAATGAAGACCAGGAAGAAGAATTAACAATCACACAGACCGAAACCCCGGAAGAACCGTCTTCAGACGCCGGCAATGCTCCATCAGATAACGTGGTTGTTGAAGTAAATCCCAATTCCATTGAAGAACCCGCAACAGAAACCGAACCTGCCGAAGAACCTGTACAGCCCGAACCCGAAGAAGAACCTGAAACCGTACAGAAAAACCAGAGAAGATCATATATATATTTTATTCAGGTCAATAATGACGGATCAACAAAGCTTGTTTCGGTACAGAGAACTGTTTATTACGTTGATACCCCGCTGACGGAAACCCTGAACTCACTTCTTTCCGGACTCAGCAGCAATGATGTAAACAACGGCCTTATGTCAATGGTCCCCGAGGGCACCCGGCTTTTGGGAGTCACAGTCCGCAACGGAGTTGCCTACCTTGATTTCAATGCAAATTTCACCTCCAGCCGTTCCGGCCGTGAAGGTTCAATATTCCTGCTCCGCCAGCTTATCTATACATGCACCGAATTTTCCACTGTGGACAAGGTGCAGTTTCTGATTAATGGAAAAACCCAGACTTATTTTACCGATGACGGTATTGCGATTGACAAGCCGCTGGGGCGCGGCGACCTCTAGAATTATGAATGTTATCAGTGAGGGCTGAACGGGCATCCGGGGTGTCTGGATGCTGTGTGAAAGCTTTTTTTAACATACCATCTTCGTGGTTAAAATAATCCCTCAATTATCGTATCAATCTCTTTTTCACCTTTCTGCCCCATCTTAATCAGAAAGAAATACTCCTGGTTGCCTTTTCTGCCTTTGATGGGCGATTTTGCCGCATCATGGACGTAACAGCCTTCCGCTTCGAGAGATTCCGCCGTTTCCTTGAGGATCTGCTTCTGCCGGTCAGGGTCATGCACAATGCCGTCGAAGTCTTCATCGCCGGAGTATTCAAACTGGGGTTTGATAAGTGCGACCAGCAGTTTTTCGCTGGTAAGGCTGCAGATGTGGGATGCGGCGCCTTTTATGGACCTGAAGGAAAGGTCGGCGGCGGCAAAATCGGGGGCAGGGGCAAGGGTTTTTATTTGTATGATGTTGGTTTTTTCCTGAAGCAGCACACGGTCATCTGTCCTGAGGCTGTATGATATCTGGTTGTGGCCGACATCTACGGAGTGCACTTTTTGAGCACCGGATTTTAACAGGCAGTCTGTGAATCCTCCGGTTGAACAGCCGGCATCAAGGACTGTTTTTCCGCGGCAGTCAATTTTGAAGGACGAAAGCGCCTTCTCAAGCTTGTTTCCGCCTCTCGAGACATATTTTTTTTGTATTATTTCAATTTCGGAATCTTCAGCTATTTTTTCTTTGGGATTTTTGATGCAGCAGCCGTCTACATAGACATCTGAACAGAGAATGAATGCATACAATTCATCACCGGTATATTCAGGATAGCGGTTTTTCAGGATTTCTTTCAGTGCCCTGATTTTCTGCTTTTTCATAACTATAAGCTGGAAATATGCCTGATCCTTTTTATTTCAAGCGCTTTGCCCGTATCGCAGTCGGCTGTAATTACAACGCCGTTTATCACTGCAGCGGAATCGGCAACTTCCATTTTGATCGGCATCTGGGTCAGTGAGCGCTGTATTGATATTTCAGGCTTGCAGCCGATAACGCTTTCTGCAGGGCCTGTCATTCCTATGTCGGTGATATATGCAGTGCCGTTTTTAAGTATGCGTTCATCAGCTGTCTGGATATGGGTATGTGTTCCGACAACAGCAGTCACATCACCATCAAGATAAATCGCCAGGGCCTCTTTTTCTTCAGTAAATTCCGCGTGAAAATCAATAAAAATCAGATTTGTTTCATTTCTGTATTTTCTTACCAGGTTTTTCGCCTCACGGAACGGGCAGTCTATTTTTGACAGTTCATACCGCCCCTGAAGATTTATAACCGCAGCAGACCCGGCTTTTTTTGTATTTACGATACAGATGCCTTTGCCCGGAACACCCGGCGGATAATTGTGCGGGCGCAGCAGGCCCTCTCTTTTATCAAGATATTCGAAGATCGACTGTTGCTGCCAGATATGATTTCCGGTAGTAATTACGTCAACTCCCAGGCTGAACAGCTGATCGGCCGCTTCTTCTGTAATGCCGAATCCGTTGGTTATATTTTCACCATTAATTACAACAAGATCTGCCTTGTATTCTGCCACAAGGTTCTTCAAACCCAGAAAAACGGCCCTGAATCCGGGCTGACCGAATACGTCACCCAGAAACAGGGCATTCATTTTATTGCTCACCTGAAAATCTCTCCCGATTACCTGGCATATTCAATGACTCTTGTTTCCCGGATTATTGTAACCTTGATACGTCCGGGATAACGCAGCTCATCTTCGATTTTCTTGGCAATATCCTTGGCAAGTATTTTTGCCTGTTCATCATCTACAGAATCGTTATTTACCATTATGCGCAGTTCACGGCCTGCCTGAATCGCATATGCCTTTTCAACGCCTGAGAAGCTTTCTGATATCTTCTCAAGGTTTTCAAGCCGTTTGATGTAGTTATTCAGCGTTTCCCTTCTTGCGCCCGGTCTTGACGCCGAAATGGCATCAGCAATCTGCACAATTACCGCCTCTACGCAGTTCGGCTCAACATCATTATGATGTGAAAGTATTGAATTTATTACTTCCTTGCTTTCACCCATTTTTTTCGCAAGCTCTGCACCGAGTTCGGCATGACTTCCGTCTCCATCGGTAATGATTCCTTTACCGATATCGTGCATCAGACCGCATCTTTTGGCTCTTTCTTCATCAATTCCAAGTTCAGCCGCTATCATTCCGCAAAGAACTGCAACTTCCTTGGCATGATAAAGCACATTCTGGCCGTAAGATGTTCTGAAATAAAGCCTTCCGAGACCTTTTATTCCTTCAGGATTCATATTATGAACACCAAGGTCAAAAAGCACTCTTTCACCTTCTTCATAGATAGTCTGATTAATCTCTTTTGTTACTTTCTGTACGACTTCCTCGATTCTGGCAGGATGAATTCTGCCGTCCTGAATAAGTCTTTCAAGCGCGATTTTGGCAAGCTCTTTCCTTACAGGATCAAAACAGGAAATTACCACAGCTTCCGGAGTATCGTCGATAATAATGTCTACTCCCGTAAGCGTCTCAAGCGTTCTGATATTCCGCCCTTCACGTCCTATTATTCTTCCTTTCATTTCATCATTAGGAAGATTAACAGATGTAACGCTTACATCAGAGCTTACCTCTGTCGCAAGACGCTGGATAGACGTTATGATAATATCACGCGCTTTTTTCTCTGCTGTTAACTGGGCTTCCTGTTCTATCTTATTTATTATTACCTGCGCCCCGCGTTTTGCCTCTTCCTGCATTGATTCCATTATAAGCTCTTTGGCTTGTTCTGCAGTTATTCCGGCAACTTTTTCAAGCTCAGACTTCCATTTCTTTTCAGTCTCAGCGAGAACAGTTTCACGTTCTGTAAGTTTCCCTTCCCGGTCATTCAACAACTGTCTGTCATTTTCACAAGCAGTCAGTTTGTTTTCTAGATTTTCTTCCTTTTGAAGCAGTCTTCGTTCGAATTTCTGTAACTCAGCTCTTCTTTCCCTGAATTCCCGTTCCTGTTGATTTCTTTCCCTTAATAACTCGTCTTTTGCTTCTAATAATACTTCACGTTTTTTCGCTTCAGCTTCTTTTATTGCATCCTGACTAAGCCTTTTAGCTTTCTGTTCTGAAGAAGAAAGCTGAAATTTGGCATATAGCCAGCGAATAAGCCAACCTAGACCTAAACCACCCAAGAAGGGAAGCACTATTGCTAATACAATCATTATACTTCCCCCGTATTCTTTAATGTTTCAAATATAGCCAAATAGCCGTTCTTTTGTCAAGTTTAGGCTATTTATTAATAACTTAACTCCTTTTACAGTCAATATTTGTTATCTTTGAACATTATACAGTATATTCTGCATTGTTTGTCAAAAATAAACAATAAATAATCAGAAAACTTATGTTAATACCTGAAAAAAGCTTTCTGAATAATTTCCATATAAAAATCAAGCGTTTTATCCGCATCTTTCATGCCGAAATAGAGATAAGCCTCTTTTTTATTGAAAATTACCGGAAGATAAAGGCTTGACCGTATATAATTCCTGTCTTCTTTTGATAAAATCCCGTCCAGTTTTCCAACAAGACATATCGGTTTTGTCAAATACAATATCTTTTTGTTACTCTCAAAAATTTCAATGTATAATTCATCATCTGTACTGAATGAGAAATTTCTTGATGATTCATTCTCCATTCCAAGATATGATGTAATCCCGAATTTTCCGTCCTCAAGTTCGAGAATTCCGGCAAAAATGGCATTAAGCTTTCCCGACAGATGCATAAGCGACTTAAGTGTGCTTACCGTGCTTCCCTCATGCTTTTTAGTATAAAAATCATAATCAAATTTACCCGGTACTCCGGTTTTTTCTATTTCTGAATCCTTTTCAGCAGTTTTATCATGAGTTTCCACATCAATGGCCATAGACAGATCCACTGAGGGTATTTCCATTGTCTCCGTAAGGCCTTTTGATACATCCATGACAGAATCAACCAGCTTTTTCATATCTTCATCAAGCTCTTCTGAGTCATTCACAGCATCGGCGTTAATCTGATAAACTCCATCTTTTTCAGCAATAATATTATTCTGTTTTGTGTCTTTTTTTATATGTTTATCCGAATCTTCTATAATCAGAAGTCCCTTGGCTACAGAATCATTTATCTGTTCCGTAAGTGTTCTTTGGTCAACCGGTTCAGTGCCTGTATCAGGTTCAGAGGATATTTCTTCCGTCTCTGTCAATTCATCAAGTACTTCAATTTCTTCAGCTTCATCAAGCACTTCAATTACTTCAGCTTCATCAAGTCCATCAAGTTCTTCAAGTTCATCGGCTTTATCAGGCATTTCGGGTGATTTCCCTTTTTTACTCATTTTTTCCACCTCTTTTGTATCAGAAAGCGATTTTCCTTTTTTCTGTTCTTTATTCATTTCGGGTTCAGCTTCTTGAGGTTCATCATATTCTTCAAGTTCATCCAGCTCTTCAAGTTCTTCAAGCTCTGCTTCTTTTTCTGATACTGTCATCTCCGATCTCATTTCTTCTGCGATTTCATCATCAGAGATTTCTTCTGCATTATTCAGAAGTTCATCAAAATCCTGCTTATTCTCTTCCATTATACTTTCTACAGGATTTTCGGCTGACTCAAGTTCCTCTGTTTCATTTTCTTCTTCAGTTCTTTTATATTCTCTGATCTCTTCGCCTTTATCCTGTTCCTGAACTTCTTCAGGTCCTTCTATTTCCTCAAGTTCATCCGCTTCCTGAAGCTCATCAACTTCTTCAAGCTCTTCTGCTTCCTCAGATACAGACAAGTCAATTTCTGATTTATCTCCGGCAGGTTCTTCCTTCTCAAGAGTATCAAGCAGATCAAACTGCTCTTTAATATCATCATCACTTATCAATTCGCCGATATCGTCATCTTCAGATTTGCTATTCATTTTTGCCGGAGAAACGTCACCGGGACCTGAAATATTTTCATCAAAAACATCAATACTGCCTACTTCCGTAACTTCCGTGAATATCTCAGTCAGATCAAATGCTTCAATATTCTCAAGTTCAAACGCCGGATAAAGTTCATCTCCCATTCCGATATTAACAGCAATATTTTTTGCTTCCCGGATAAGTTTCTGTGAAAATTTTGCTCGTTTTTCTTTCAATTCTGCAGCATTATCAATTTTATTAAGGGGGGGCGGTTCTTTCGCAAGCTGCAGCATTTCAGCTTTCTGAAACACACTTGCATCGGCAAACTGTCCATACCACGGCGTAAATGATGAATCGCTGACCTCCTGCAGATCATATACTTCAGCTGTCTCCATTTCAGCTTCGGCCAGAATTTCATAGTCAGAAAGCAGGGGGCCTTTACGCGAGAACACCCTGTCCTTTTTCACATCGACAATAACAACATCATTTTTTTCATATCTTGTGATTGAAGGATAAGTCCACTCGTTCATTTCCTGGATAATTTCCGGTTCTTCTTCCTCCGTCACAGGAATTGAATCAATATATGCCGTATCTGTTTTTGTCGGAATTTTCTCTACAGCCTCATATTTTCCGACTGCGCTTTCCCCGGTAATTTTAGCAGATATGACGGTTTCATCTGCAGTTGCTATATCTTCAAGCTCTTCAAACTCTTCCGCTTCTGCCAATTCTTCAGCTTCTTCAATTTCCCCGGCTTCTGCAAACTCTTCAAGCTCTTCAATTTCTTCATCTTCATCCGGTTCTTCAAGTTCCCCAAGCTCTTCTATATCTCCTTCCTCAGGATGCACAATCTGTTTTGATACAACCGTTTTTTCCAGATCCTTTTGTTCAAGGATCTTTTTAAGGATCTGTTCCAGATTCTCAATCCTGATATTCGGAGTCTGTGGCTCAGCTGAGGTTTTATCGATAATTTTAATTATTTCGTTCCAGCTTTTATTTATCAGTTCATCAACCTGGGCCTGCTTTGTATCATCAATTGTTCCCAGACCTTTTCTTATCTGTGTATTTACACTTTCTTTCTTTACTTCAAATTCCCTTTTCCATTTATTCCAGTCGATTTCCTGCTTGTTCTCAATATATTCCTGGAGAAAATTAACCTGGAATTTTTTAACCCTATCGGAAAGGACAAGAAGCTTATCCTGTCTGAAATTAAATATCAGAAAAGTCACAAGAAAAACTGTAATTGAAAATGCTATTGAAAGAAGCAGCTTCAGAGTGCTGTTAAGAACAAGATCTGAACCTTTTATAAGCGAAGACATGCTGCCGAATTCTTCATTTCTGACAGTATAGATATAAATTTCCTGATCATCATCCAGTATTAAAAGCGGATTAAGGCCGGATTCTCCAAGGTTCCAGCTTTCCTGCACATTTTTTCTTAAATCTGCAGTTAATGGAATAAATATATCAAAAAGATATCCCTGCTGATCAAGCATGATCCGGCTTCCGATATCAATCAGCTGTTTTTCCACCAGTCTGCTTTTCAGTTCTATGACAGAAACATAGAATAACGCCGTGCCCTTGAATATCGAGAATTGATCCACTGCAGGTATTCTGTATATAAACCGCTGTCTGGCTGAATCAATATAAAGAGACGGTCCTTCATTATCATCAAGCAGAAGACTGTTTGTAATTGACTCATCT
>CAZKOK010000181.1:0-2669 GCA_964554355.1 uncultured Spirochaetia bacterium
TCTGCTTTTCAGCCATTCCGTGTTGCAGTGTATTTTTTTTGTAAATTATCTTGCTCTTGTAAAGGGAATGCCGAAACTCCTGAATATCAAACAGACAATTGAATACTTCATTGAACACCGTAGGGATGTTGTTGTCCGCAGAAGCAAATTCGATCTGAAAAAAGCGCTTGAGAGGGGTTATATCCTCGAAGGCCTGCAGACGGCACTTCTCGATATTGATGAAATAATCAGGATAATCAAAGCATCTGCAAACGTTAATGATGCCAGAATCGCCCTGGTAAAAAGGTTTGAAAAAGATAAAAACAAATCGGAAATCCTTAAAGTTGTTGATGTTCTTTTAAAAGATGAAGTTTTAAGCCGGGATGAACACGGACAGCTGAAACTCTCACTGGAAGATCAGGCCCAGGCAATTCTCGATATGCGGCTCCAGAAACTGACAAATCTTGAGACCCGGAAAATCCTCGATGAACTAAAGCAGACAATGGAACAGATTAATTATCTGAAAGGACTTCTGCTTGATGAATTAAAGATCATGTCAGTAATCAAGGAAGAAACGCTTGAGATATCGGATAAATTCGGAGACGAAAGAAGGACAGATATTGTCCGCGATGAAGTCGAGGAAATTAATATTGAAGACATGATTCAGAAGGAAGACATGGTCGTTCTGATTTCAAACCGCGGATATATCAAAAGAATTCCTGTAACAGCATACCGGAATCAGGGCCGCGGAGGAAAAGGATCATCTTCCGCCAACCTCAGGGATGAAGATTTTGTCGAACATCTTTTTGTAGCTTCAACACATGATTATATACTGTTCATAACCAATAATGGCAAAGCCTATTGGCTGAAGGTACACGAACTTCCTGAAGGAACAAGAACCTCAAGAGGAACACATATAAAATCGGTTCTGGCAATTTCGGCGGATGAGGAAATTACTGCTGTTGTATCAATGAAAGATTTTTCTGATGAGACGTATATTTTTATGGCCACTTCCCGGGGAATTGTAAAAAAGGTAACAACATCAGCATTCTGCAATGCAAGAACAAGGGGAATTATAGCAATTAATCTTGATACAAATGATAAACTTGTCAACGCAAGACTCACAAATGGAGACGATGAAGTCCTGCTGCTTTCAAGATCCGGAAATGCTCTGCGTTATAATGAAGAAGCCGTAAGGCCGATGGGCAGGGCTTCCCGCGGGGTAATGGGGATCAGGCTGTCCAATGATGATGAACTGGCAGCGGTAATGCGCGTCAGCAATGAAGAGAAAATGGTGATCCTTACCGAATTCGGTTACGGCAAACGAATAAGTTTTGACAATTTTTCTCCGCATGGACGCGGAACCCGCGGACAAATGGCCTACAAGACTAATGAAAAAACAGGCGAAATAATAAGCGCGCTGCCTGTAAAAGAAGAGGATGAGCTTGTATGTGTTTCTTCACAGGGAAATGCAATAAGGCTTAACCTTAATGAAATTCCTGTAATGGGAAAAGCTGCCTTCGGAGTCAGAATAGTAAACATTGTAAAGCCGGATGTTATTGTAGGAATGGCAAGACTTGTTAAAGACGATGAAGAAGAACAGGAACAAAGCGAAGAACCAGATAAAGAAAAGAAATAATGTTTCATCTTTGATTATATGTTTCACGTGAAACATTTCAGGAATTATTTTCCAGATAATCCTGGGCCTTCTTCCAAAGAAGGTCCTTTTTTTTGTCGTCCATGAATGTAGCGTAAATATTGTTTTTTATCAGCTGGATAATTTCTTCAAAGGTAAATATATTATTATCAAGCAGATGAATGTATTCATCACATAACTCGCTTCCGAAAAGAGTAGGATCATCAGAATTGACAGTGACATACATACCGTGATCAAAAAAAGTTCTTATTGGATGATTGGAATATGTAGTTGCATATCTTCTCGTAAAAAGATTGCTTGTAGGACATACTTCAAGAGGTACCTGGGTATCCCTTAAGTGGTTCATAAGTTTCGGGTCCTTGATTGCGCTGATGCCGTGTCCTATTCTTTCTGCTTTCAGATCATTCAAAGCTTCCCAGATTGAGTGTGAATCAACGTCTTCTCCGGCATGGGCAACAATATGCAGGTTCTTCTCTTTTGCCTTATGGAAGACTTCCTTATAATCACGGGCGCGTCCGTTTTTCTCCACTCCGCCGAGGCCAATGCCCAGAATAGAATCTTTTTTGAAACTTAAAGTCAAATCAAGATTATTCATCGCATTCGCTGTGCCATAACTGCGGGAAACATCAATGATATATTTAATCTCAATGCCTTTTTTTAATAACTGTTTTGCTCCGTCATCAAGGATTGTGATCATATGGTTATAATCCAGCCCGTTCAGAAGCAGTTTTGATGGAGCGAAATGAACCTCGGCATACTCAATGGCATTACGTTTAAAATAATCTTCAACATCACGGAAAAGAAGTTTTAGGTCTTCTTCCACCACCCAAACTGCCTGTACAACATCAATGTAAAGGGTAATAAATTCACTCAGGCTTGTTATATTGAACCGGTTTACCAGATCTTTTTTCGTTTCAATATCCGGCAAAGAGATATTATTTTTCTGTTTCAATTCCCAAAGTGTATCAACACTTGCAACAGCTTCAAGATGAAGATGTATCTCCGTTTTGGGAATTCCGCGTATTATTTCATG
>CAZKOK010000181.1:2679-7766 GCA_964554355.1 uncultured Spirochaetia bacterium
TTCATGTAAAGTCTTCTTTTGCATAATTCTACTTCATTAGTAATATATCTCTTATATTTACGGAAAAAACGCTTAAAAATTTAATAGCAAAAATAAAAGAAAAAAAAGTCCCCGTTTTGAGGACTTTAAACAGATTCAACGCTCTGAATCTGCGGTATCTTTTCCTTTAGATATCTTTCAACCCCAAGCTTAAGAGTCTGCTGGGCATGAGGACATCCATTGCAGGCGCCTTTAAGCTTTACTGTTACGACATTGTCTTCGGACAAAGATACAAATTCAATGTCTCCGCCGTCAGCCTGAAGAGAGGGGCGTATATCTTCAATAGCATCTTTGATCTGATCTTCCATGTAAATAAATCTCCTTAAAACTGTATAATAACAAACTAATGAAAGTTGGGGCCGAGGTCAAGACCGGAAAACACGGATTGCCGGCTGCGCCGGGTCCGTGTTTTCCGGTCAGACCCCGGCGCAATGGCAGGGATGGCTGAAAAAGTAAGTATCCGAAAATGAGCGGAGCTCAAATTTTTCGGGTACTTAATTTTTACATCCTCCACCCAGTATGATGAATTTGTTTACAGACCGGAAAAGGATCAGAGATAACATATTTAATCCCGTCCGGCGGTGTGCCAATTTTCGGCAGCCTGAAAACGAAAGGGGGAAGCGAAGGACGATAGAAATGACGAAGAAAAACAATGCAGGAGCAAGCAGCGCTTCCCGCCTTCGCGGGAAGCGCTGGTACCTGCAGGGTTCAGCAGTTGATTGTGATAAGCCCAATCCCGACCCGACGAATGACGATAGAAAGTATAAAAAGACTCTTACATTTTTTAAAAACTGATGTATACTGCAATTTACTTATGGCAGGAAAAATAATCGTATTTGCAAATCAGAAGGGCGGTGTAGGGAAAACAACGACAGCTGTAAATCTTGGGGCTTACCTGGCTGACAGGGGAAAGAAGGTCCTTCTTGTGGATTTTGATCCTCAGGGAAACCTGTCAAGCAGCGTCGGTGCAGATCAGGAAAAGAAGGGAATTTATGAACTTATTACCGGCAAGGCAGCCTGGTCCGATCTTGTTCAGAAAACAGGTATTAATAATCTTTTCATAATCCCCTCCAATATCAATCTTACCGGAGCAAGTATTGAGCTTATTAATCTTAAGGAACGTGAGTTCTATTTAAAGAAAGCTCTTTCTCCGGCAAGGGATAAATGGGACTATATTTTTATTGACAGTCCGCCGTCTCTCGGCATTTTAACTATTAATGGACTGTGTGCGGCCGATCAGGTTATCATCCCTCTGCAGTGTGAATATTTTGCGCTTGAGGGATTAAGTCTTCTTCTGCAGTCAATAAAGAGAATTCAGAAATCCCTTAACCAGAATCTGAGAGTCGGGGGAATCCTTTTTACAATGTTTGATTCCAGAACAAAGCTGGCAAATGAAGTAGTTCAGAAAGTTTCAGGATATTTCAAGGACAAGGTTTACAGAACTATCATCCCAAGAAATGTCAGACTTTCCGAGGCGCCTTCCCATAAAGTGCCTATCATTTTATACGATCCGAATTCCAGCGGTGCTAAGGGTTATGAACAGCTATCCAGGGAGGTATTAAGTCGTGGCTAAGAACGCTTTGGGAAAGGGTATAGATGCCCTGTTTGGAGACACTGGTGATAGTAGAGATATTAGAAATATTGATGAATCATCGGTTTCCACACTTCCAATAAAACAGATCCAGGCGGCAGACAATCAGCCCAGAAAAATGTTTACACAGGAAGCGCTGCAGGAGCTGGCGGATTCCATCAGGCAGAAAGGGATTCTTCAGCCGGTGCTTGTCAGGCCCCATGGAGACAGATACCAGATAGTGGCCGGCGAACGAAGGTTCCGGGCGGCAATGCTTGCCGGACTGGAAAAAGTCCCTGTTATAATTTCCGATATTTCAGACAATGAGAAACTTGAAATTGCCCTTATTGAAAATATACAGCGTGAGGATCTTACTCCTATTGAAGAAGCTGAAGCATATAAACATATGATTGAGACCCTTTCGATCAGTCAGGAAGAAGTGGCTGAAAAAGTCGGCAAAAAACGATCGACTGTAACAAACAGTCTTCGTCTGCTTAAGCTTTCGCAAGATATGCAGAAGGCGATAAATGACGGCGAAATAACAGCAGGACATGCCCGCGCATTGCTCTCAGTCCTGAATCCTGCGGACCAGAGGATACTTTTCAACAGAATTTGTACCCAGGGACTATCTGTGCGCGAAACGGAGCGTCAGGCCGCAGCATTGAACTCAGGCAGCAGAAAAACAACAGAAAAAGAAAAAAAGACTGCAGTAAAGACACAGGACTTTGATATAAAAAACATGGAACAGAAATTCATCGACGCCCTCGGGACCAAGGTCCAGGTCAAAGGAGACCTGAAAAACGGCAGAATTGAAATTCATTATTATTCAAGGGATGATCTTGACAGAGTATATGATTTGATTGTCGGTTAATTAAAAAATAAAAAGAAGAAGGCGGCAGCGATCGCAGGCACAATAAGGCAGGTCATGATTATATGAACCCTGCAATTGACGAAAAAGAGAAAGGAGTCCTTTCAGCATGCCCTCAATGATGGAAATCTATCAAAATAATGCTTTCGGATATGATGAGCTTGTAAATCATGAAGATTATAAGAATAATCCCGGGCAGCTTCTGGAGTCTGCATGCGATTTCAATGATAAAAATGTAATTGAACCTGGAGGCGGAACAGGCAGGGTTACAAGGCTTCTTCGGTTATTCTGTGCGATGGGTCCGGGCACATGCTTGAAAAGGCAAAAATCAATCTGAAAGACGATAAAATAAAATATATGGTCCTCGATAATCTGGAATATAACCGGGAACTTAAAGATGCAGATATTGTCATTGAAGGATGGTCATTCGGCCATACTGTGAAAAACAATCCGGAGGCAACAGATATTACAGTCGGGAAACTTGTTTCCAACTGCAGAAAAATGATTAAGCCGGACGGTAGAATAATCATAATCGAATCCTTAAGCACAAACAGTCAGGCTCCCAAACCGCCGGATGAAAAATTTGAAGAATTCTTCAATCTGCTGGATAACGAATATGGATTTACAAAGCATATCATAAAAACAGATTACAGGTTTGAAAGCCCCGAACAGGCCGAAAGGATTATGGGTTTCTTTTTCGGGCCCGGAATGAAGGATGCTGTAAAGGCAGCCGGTACGGCAGTTATTCCCGAATTTACAGGGGTCTGGATGCTCTGAAAACAGGATCAGATTCCAAAGGCTGTTTCTGCCCGAATTTTGATTTTTGATGAAATTTCATTTAATGTTTAAATAAAATGATGTACAATCAGAAAACGGGGTAGATGTTGAGAATATTTCTTGTTCTTTTTCTAATACTTGCTGGTCTGTCTCTGGCATCAGTTTTTATTAATTTTTATCTGGCCGCAGCAGTAATTACGGTTTTTACCGGATTTACCCTTTTTTTTGTCCTGAAAAAAATCCGCTCGGGAACAGGCCCGGAGTTAAGCAGACTCGAAAACCAGCTTCAGAAAGCGCATGTTGATTTTCTCAGAAACATGACCCATGAACTCCGGACTCCCCTGAACGGAATTATCGGGATGTCAGATCTTCTGAAGGACACCAGTCTGAATGCAGAACAGATAGATTATCTTGATACAATCAGAACTTCTTCAGAAACGCTCCTTTCAATAGTAAATGATATTCTCGATCTTTCCAGACTTGATTCCGGAAAATTCAATCTGGCTTCAGGCGTTCTGGATTTGAAGAAAATTCTTGATTCCATTTATGAACAGTTTTATCAGACCGCTTTTGAAAAAGACCTTGAGCTTTTCCTCGACTTTGATCCGGAAATTCCCGGGTATATTTTAATTGATGAGCAGCGGATACGGCAGGTTTTATACAGCCTTGTAAGAAATGCGCTGAAATTTACACACATAGGATCAGTTACCATAAAAGCTGAGCTGGAAAACAAAAGTGCGGATTCGGCCAGGATCAGGTTTTCTGTTCTGGATACCGGGATTGGTATTGATCAGCAGACAATTAAAAAGATTTTTCATACTTTTACCCAGGCTGACGGAACAATGTCCAGGAAATACGGCGGTACCGGAATAGGCCTTACATTATGCAAAAGAATATTACTGCTGATGAACTCAGATCTTCACGCAAACAGTGAAAAAGGAAAAGGTACGGAATTTTCGTTTTCAATATCAACAGAAATTCCTCAGGATAAAAAGACGGCTCAGGCAGAATTCGGGACCTGTTCAATTTCTATTTCAGGCGGCAGGGAAAATGAGAAAAAACAGCTTGAAAAGGCCTGTATATCAGCAGGAGTAAAGCCCGATATCTATGAGAGAACAGATGCATTTTTAAAATCCGGCAAAAAAACCGATATCGGCATTTTTCTTGTGGATGAATTGTCTGAAACATTTCCGATAATTACTGCCGGAAAAAAGGGCCGTCTGTTCAGGGCCAGCATATTCTGTTTTGACGGGCTTTCCATTGATCAGCTTGAAGGCGTATCCAGGGACTTCTACTTAAGAAAACCGGTAACCGGAAGCAAGCTTTTTAGTACAATAAAAAGGGCGCTGGCTGATGATGATAAAGAGAAGGCAAAATGTGATAATAAAATTAATATTCTGCTGGCCGAAGATGATCAGGTTAATCAGTACATTTTTATAAGAATGCTTGAAAGAATTAATTGCTGCATTGATCTTGCAAAGAACGGACGTGAGGCTTTGGAAAAATACAGGGTAAAATCATATGACCTTGTTCTTCTGGACAGCCGCATGCCCGAGATGACCGGATCTGAAGCACTCAAAGAAATGAAAAGCATAAACCAGAGACAAACTCCCATTATAGCTTTGACAGGCATGGCCAGTCCGGATGATATTACCCAGTTTTTGGCTGAAGGGTTTGATGATTTCCTGGCGAAACCCGTAAAACTGGAAGAACTGGACGATATGATTCACAAATGGGTCCATAAAGAGAGTTTTGAGGAATATTTTACCGAGTTCAAACCAAATCAGCTTCTTATAAAGCTGAACGGCAGTAAACAGGAAGTAGGTAAAAGAA
>CAZKOK010000182.1:0-7738 GCA_964554355.1 uncultured Spirochaetia bacterium
CGTCTGCCAGATTGACATAAAATGTTCCCGGAGAAAAACCAAGTTCATCCGTCAGCTGCCCGGCCAGAATCTTGAAACCGATTCCCACATTGCTTGTATTCTGATAAACACCCGAAAATGTATAATCATAATCATGATCTTTAAACCTGAGAATAACCTTGTCGCCGATTCCAAGTGAATAATTCCGTGCACTGTTTACTGCAAGTGCAATTTCATAAGAGGTTTGAGGCATCCGGCCCTCTAAGGCATACAGCCCTGTTTTCGCGATATCATTATCATATACTTCACCCAGAACAAAACCATCAGTTACACCCGGAATCAAAACAGCTGATATCTGTTCAAATGAATAAAAATTTTTAACCGAGCTGTCATTCCTCAGAAGATCAGCAAATGAATCATATCCAGTGTAATCAGAAACACTGCCGAAGGCAATTTCAACATCGGCCTCATTTACACCCCAGTCCGGCAGATTCACATTTATTGCTGATACTGATATGCCGGCTGACAAGGCAAAAAAAACAATAACCGCAAACAGAAACACCAGCAGGAAATTCAGGGCAAGTCTCCCCTTCCTTTCACTTGAAAACAATCCCGCCAGGGCCGCAGGCACCGGAGTTTTTTCTATGAGCCGGC
Source organism: uncultured Spirochaetia bacterium (assembly GCA_964554355.1). Lineage (GTDB taxonomy): Bacteria > Spirochaetota > Spirochaetia > CAZKOK01 > CAZKOK01 > CAZKOK01. The sequence goes on from CAZKOK010000182.1 coordinate 634, forward strand.
TGACTGCTCTGGAAAATACTCTTTTTTCCAGCCTCTGTTCAGAACCCAGCCGGATTGCATCCATAGCCGGGACCCTGCCTGCCCTGGCTGTAATAAGCCGGCAGACGAAAAATAAAAACAGCATATAGATCAATCCGCTTAAAAATATAATCCGCATATAAGGCACGGTTATATCAATGTTGCCGACAGTCCTGATCATCATGGACAGTACAGCAGGAACAAGGATTATGCTGACAAGTATCGTGACCGGCATGGAGAAAAATGAAATAATCATGTACCTGACAAGATAAAGGGACCGTATTCTTCCGGCCGAAAAACCTGATGCCTTGAGAATTCCGATCTCGCGGTATTCTGCATGAACATTCCCTGAAAATGTCGAATAAATAATGATGATAATCAAAACCAGACTGAATAGTGCAAACAGCAGCGAGAACATGAAAAAGAGTCTGAATGTGTACGAATAACTTGATATCATTGTTTCATAATTGAATGCATGGATGATCTTTTTTTCACCGGGGCTTTCGAGGAATTCCTTCCATATTTTAACGGAATCTTCCGGGTCCCTGAAATGAAGCGCAAGGTTGTTTTTCCCGAGATATTCGGGGCCGAATATCTCGCTGATCGTTCCAGGGGCTGTCCAGACCCTGTGAGGATTAATGTTTTTTCCATTGAACTGGGCATCAAGCACTACCGCTGTTATCAGAAACTCCTTGACACCTGCCGGGGAAAGCATTTTCAGAGTATCTCCTGCATGCAGATGGAGTTCATCGGCAAGTATTGTGGGGATCCAGATTTCGTTGTTTACCGGGACCTGCTTTTCTTCACCTTCAACAAATACAAGCTGATCGATCGGCGTAATGTTTTGAGGGCGTTCGAATATCCAGGCCCAGATAAGAATATTTTCTTCGGTAAGAATACTCAGTTCCGAAAGGCGATTCCATGAATATGCATTGTACTGCTGAATATATTCGACTTCGTCCCTTGCCGACCACCAGCTGAGTATCTGATCAAAATCCGTCTGCGATTTATCAAAAACAGACAGAATGTGGGTGCTGTTCCGGTTTTCAAACATCTTCTCGACAGGAGAATCCACACTGTAAAGCAGTCCGATGGAAGTGCAGAGAAGAATACCTGACACAAGCACCGCCGTTCCTGTTATTATAGTCTGGTTTTTTCTTCTGGCCAGTCCGGCCAGGGCCATTAACAGAAGACCTTTCATATTACCAGCCCATCCCGGAAAGCCAGCCGAATAACAGCTTTTCCCTTTCATTAAGCTGTTTTAACGGATCATCCTTTTTTGCCGGGAAAGTAAATTCGCTTTTTATTATGCCGTCCTGCAGGTAAAGCACCCTGCTTCCCCAGGCTGCTGCTTTAATATCATGCGTTACCATCAGGATGGTCTGTCCGCTCATGTTCAGTGTGTACAGCCTGTTTAAAATTTCCTGTCCCGATTTGTAGTTAAGCGTCCCCGTGGGTTCATCTGCGAAAAGAATTTCCGGATTGTTTATTAATGCCCTGGCAAGAGCTGCTCTCTGCTGTTCCCCTCCCGATATCTGGGTCGGGAAACGCCCGGTAAGATCTTCTATGCCCATAAGTTTTAACAGCATGACCGCCCTTTGCCGGATCATGCTGCGGTCTTTGCTGTTGTTAAAACCGGTAACCAGAAGATTTTCGAAAACAGTAAGATTCTGAACAAGGGTAAGATACTGAAAAACAAAACCTATTTTATTTCTTCTGAATGCTGCAAGTCCCTTTTCATTAAGTTTATGAATGTCGGTCCCTCTGAACATCACCTTGCCGAAATCAGGCTTGTCCAGTCCGCTTGTGTTGTACAGAAAGGTCGATTTACCGGAACCTGAAGGCCCCATTATCACGGTAAATTCACCTTCCCTTATTTCCGCATTAATTCCATTAAGAGCCAGTATGCCTGAGCCACCGGTGTCGAATTCCCTTGTAAGATTTTCAATTTTAAGTATTACATCAGTTTTCATGGTTCTTCCCCCTGATTTATTCTGTGAAGCAGCTCAATCCTGTTTCCGGTCTCGGTTTTTCTGTAAATTCTGTTTGTGTGCGTTTTCACGGTAGCCAGAGATACAGACAGTTCATCTGCAATTTCCTTGTTTGTCCTGCCTATAAAAAGAAGTCTGGCGACTTCGGCTTCTCTCGAACTGAGTCTGTATTTTTTATGGAAATCATCGCCTATATGGGTCGGGATCCTGGCATCAAGAATCTGCCTGAAAACCTTCAGGCCGAATATAAATGTGCAGACAAGCCACGATGCAGAACTGACAGTTATTCCCGCAGTAATAATCAAAACCGGAATCTTTTCCGATGAATATAGCCGGCTCAGCCGCAAAGAAGCAGTAAAAAGCACCATGAAAATAAAACTGAAAAGCAGATATCCGAACGAATTCCCTCTGCCATTGCCGGTCCTTCTGATAAAGCACAAAACCAGACTGTACACGGACACAGCAAAAACACAGATAACGATTATATCAAAGTACCGGCTGAAAACACTTCCGGTTCCTTTATTTATCAGGCTCAGTGGAAAAACCACAAGAATTCCGGTTATAAACCCGACTGAAATTATCCTGAACAGGAACGTAAATCTTCTGCCGAAATCCAGCATTTCATGGCTAAACCTGATTATCCCGTAAAAAAGCCAGGCCAGAACCAGCACCTCTAAAAACAGCACCATAATCTGATAATAGTCTTTATGGCCGGCACCAATCAGAAAAGAGAGTTTTCCGGCCAGGAAAAGAAAAAGCAGAACAGAAATATTCAGTGTAAAATAAAGGACTGCTGTGATTCTGCGTTCTTTTTTTATGTGTCTGACAACAGCATAAAGCGTAATCACAGATACAGAGCAGACAACAGATAATAATACAAGCACAGCACCCAGAATTTCGATTTTATTTTCCCCGGATATTATATTGATATTTTCTGCCGGACACCTTTCCGGCTTTCTGAATATTATCATGGATTTCCATCGTCCTGCATGTAAACTTTGGGTTTAATGTAAAAACACCCCGGAACAACAGAGTGTCTCCGGGATATTTTTTTTATACTCATTCAAAAAAAGATTTTAAATGGGATTTGCAATGATATTTTAATCCCATTTTCTATTTCTCCTTTTCATAGATCCAGCCCATATAGCGGATCATCTGTTTCCCGTTTTCTTTGTATGAATAAACAGTTTCTCCGGTTGCGCGCCCAAGTCCGGCTATCACTGCTTCGTTTGAGCTGACAGGAAAGATTATGTAATCATCCGGCAGCCCTTCACCCAAAAAGAGGTAATCATTATCGATATAAATTTCCAGGTCTTCAAATTCCGGCATAGCCTGGGGCGTTTCTGAATAGATATTCGTCACTTTATATTTTCCACAGATATCTTTCCAGGATTCAGGGATTTCTACGGGAGTAACTTTTGCGCCTGCAACGAATTCATTTCCGATTTCCTCATCCAGAAGAATTACCGTTTTATCATCAACATGCTTAAGTCTGATCCTGAATGAATCCAGCATGCTTATTTTAACCGGGATGAATCCAAGCAGATTATATTGAAGACGGAATTTGTCATCGCCAAGCGGAATAAGATCAAATTTGTAGCCGAATACTTCGCAGGTCAGTTTGTTTTTTTCGTCCTTTACATGAATATATCCGGCACCTGTCGCATAGTCGCCTGATAACGCTTCTATTTCCTCACGGCTTAATTCAACAGTATTTTCCTCTTCTTGCGGAGGGGGAAGAATCCCTTTTTCAGACTGAAGATATATTTTAAGGACCTCAGACGAAATTCTCCTGACGGTAAGGCTTCCGCTTGCGGAGTTTGTCACTGTAATAATTCCTATACCCTGTTCGGGAAGAATAGATAAATCAGCATGATATGAAAATAAATCACCTCCATGTCCGCAGAATTTCCCCGCATAGGCCAGCCTGGAATTCGTAAGGAAATATCCAAGCCCCTGATAGTTTCCGAAATTGAACGGATTGTCCGCGTACTGGGGTGTAAGCATTTCTTCAAGCGTATCCTGTTCAATAATTTGATCCCCTCCTGCTTCTCCATTGTGAAGAACCATCCGGATAAAACTTGCCATGTCATTAACCGAAGAACTTATGCTGCCGCAGGGTCTTAATGCATCAGGAGGATCAATTACAGACTCGGACCTGCTGTCATCATGTCCCATCGCATATTTCAGGGGATCATCATTTTTTATTCTTATTCCGATCGGTATAAAGGAAGCGCTGGACATGCCGAGAGGTCTAAAGATTTCTTCCTCCATATATTCATCAAAACTCTTTCCGCTTACCCGCTCAATAAGAACACCCAGCAGGGTTATGCCCGAATTGGAATACGAATTGAGATATCCCGGCATAAAAAGCAGGTATTCATTTTTTATATTTTCAAGAACAACATTAAAATCCTGTTTGGGATACATATCAATAGCACCCCGGTATCCGTCGCCGGTCGGCAGTCCCGAATAATGAGACATAATAAGCCGGGCCGTTATCGGCTGTGTATCTTCAAATCTCGATTTAACTGAAAATTCAGGAATATAATCGGAAATCGGCGCATCAATATCGATAAGTCCCTGTTCGGCCAGCTGCATTACGGCAGTACATGTAAAAAGTTTGGAAACCGACGCATACAGGAAAATATCATCCGCTTCAAGTTCCCTTTTAGTACTGTTGTCCGCATAACCGAACCCCTGTGACCAGATTATTCCGTCTTTATCGGCAAGTGCCACGCCTATTCCCGTGACCTTGTCCTTTTTCATCTCTGCTTCTATATATTTCTGCAGATATGCAATCGCATCTCCCATGGATAAAGGCGCATCACGGTCAGGCCGCGGCACGACAGTCTGGCATGATACGACTGCCAGTATGATTGCTGTAATCAGTACAAATCTGAATAGTCTCTTTTTCATTTTTACCTCCTGGTAAAGTTTTATTTGCTGACCTGAATTTAGCACTTCGGAAACTGAAGGAATGTCCGGCGGCAGGTTGATTTTTGTAAACTTTGGGTTGATTCTGGTGTATAATCAGGAAGAACCGGCACACAGCGGTCCTTAGAGAGGTAAAAATAATGAAAATCAGATTGTCAGCCGTATTTTCACTGGCATTAATCGCTATTGCCGCACTTTTATCGGCATGCACAACAGCAGCTCAGGAAAAGGAATCTGTCCCCATTACTTCCGAAAGTGAAACAATTAACGGGACCGAACTAAAAGAACCTGCCACCGCTGCCCCTGTCATCGAAAATGTAAGCATACCCAGGCTTTATGATCGTTTCAGATACAGGGTTTCAGTTATTGATATTGATTATTTCTTTGGCGGAACCTCAGTGATGATGAATGATAAACTCAGCTTTCTGTTTAATTCCGAGGACAAACTCGTACACTTCAGCACCGGCGAAGGCATGCCCGGTTCTCCTGACGGTCCCTATGAAACAGTTTATGATTTTGAATATGATTTTCTTCAGTATATAAAAACAATTATTATGACAGATTATTTAAAAAATAAATATTATATGGAATTCTCAGGTTCAGCCGACAGCTGGACAGTAACCAAAGAAACCGAAGAAGGCAGATCTATTACAGAAAACATACATTTTCCATATTCATATATAATCTACAAGATTGACAGCCCAAACAGGCCTGCAGACCAAAACACCGTCCTTCAGCTCTATTACGGATTTTCCATGCCGGAAGAATTTGAACTGCAGATCTTCTTCTTTTCAGAAAACAGGAATTATCATGTCACAAAAGCTATTGGGGACAGACCCACTGAGCTTGTTTTTCCGGATACAGGAATAAAAGTCAAGCTTATATACCGAACCGGACTGCTTTCGACAATTAACTATTATGATAGTAATGATAATTATTTTTCTGCTGTTGACCTCTCTTACAACAAGGATTTGAACCTTTCTGTTATGAAAATGTATGATGCAGACGGAAAGATTGAATTTTCAGCTCTGTTCAGCTGGGAAAACAGATCTGCAGATGTCATAATCAGGCTTTTTTAATCCTGTCGGGCAGCCATAAGCTTTGGGTGTGTCTGTTTTTAACTGAATAGAACCTGAACTTCACCTGTATAATTGCCTTTTTCATATCATAACTGTATTATGATCATATGAATAATATTCTTGCCGGCTTAAAAGACAAACTCAATGGCATAATTCCCGATTTTGAAATTGAATACAAGGCCGAACTGGCTGCGAAAATAATTGAACTGAAAAAAAAGAAAAACGCTGTGATTCTGGGGCATAATTATATGGAACCCGCACTTTATCTTTCAATTCCGGATTTCACAGGCGATTCTCTTGAATTGTGCCGGAAGGCTGCACAAACCGATAAAGACATTATTGTTTTCTGCGGCGTTCGTTTTATGGCTGAATCAGCCAAAATACTTAATCCCGAAAAAAAAGTCCTTATTCCAAGTCCGAAAGCGGGGTGTTCTCTTGCAGAAAGCATTACAGCAGAGGATGTGAGGGAATTAAGAAAACTGTATCCGGGTGTCCCGATTGTTACCTATATTAATACCTATGCAGATGTAAAGGCAGAATGCGATCTCTGCTGCACAAGCGGAAATGCAGTCAAGGTTGTGCAATCCTTCGGCGATCATCCTGTTATTTTTCTTCCGGATGAATATCTGGCATCCAATGTGGCAAAAGAGACCGGAAAGAAAATCATCTTCCCGGTAAAAACCCCGCGTGGAGAGCTTCAGAAAAGTCCTGATCTGGATTATCAGATTATCGGATGGAAAGGCAGATGTGAAGTGCATGAAAAATTTACTGTTCAGGACATTGAAAATGTCAGAAAACAGTTCCCGGATGTCGTAATTCTGACTCACCCGGAATGCAGTCCGGAAGTCGTTGAAGCATCTGATTTTTCAGGAAGCACTTCCGAGATGGTTGCATACGTACGTAATGTTGATGCTCCAAGATATCTGCTGCTTACCGAATGCAGCATGGGAGACAATATCGCGGCACAGAACCGCTCCAAAGAGATGCTTCGCCTCTGTTCAATACGCTGTCCGCATATGCAGGAAATAACCCTGGAAGATACTCTGAAATCGCTGGAAGAAGAAAAGTATGAAGTTGATG
>CAZKOK010000183.1:0-7728 GCA_964554355.1 uncultured Spirochaetia bacterium
CAAAAATAAATCATCACGGAACAGCAGTTCTGTGTAAAAAAAATAAAAAAGAATGAAATCCGGATATTGGCAGGTTCAGCCGCTTATAAAGAGTTTATAACAGTGACCGTTATTTCCCCGGTCATTTCCTGAGCATTATCAAAAATATACTTATCGCCCGATCCCAATGGGTCCGGTTCATAAAAATCCGTATACAGGGTCCCGTCTTCTCCCAGATACTGCCCGTAGCCTGCCGGGCCGGTTGAGCCTGCGGTACCTCCCAGATCATATGTGCCTGTGTTTTCAAGATCAACTATCGCCGAATAAATCAGGGAAGGTTCCGCTATTGTATCATGGGCGTCAATTACACCTGTCCCGCCATCCTCGGTGAAATACCAGCCGAAATCCCACGACTGCTGTATTTCATAACAAATCCGTACAAGGTTCCCGTCAGCTGGATTGGGAGACACAAATGTCCTGATTGCAAAGTCCTGATCATCATCTATGGTGGCGCCGGTAACTGCATCAAGGTCGGAAGGAATATTGTTTTCAGGATCCGAAAGGAACACTCCGCCTGAAACTTCATTACCCGCCTTGTGCATCCAGTAAGGCAGGGCTTCCTTCCTGTTTACAAGCCCGGTCCCGTTTTTCGGAATATTTGTTGCCGGATAAGTTGATACAAAAATATCCTGAAGGAAATTGCCTGCAAGATCTTCCGCCCAGACAGCATATACCGGGATTGCGCTTGAGTATCCCGGTTTTACAGATATTTCCAGATATGCGCCTGTATTTTCATTATTGGTCCTGTATACCGTAATTGCGGAGGGATTTTTATCTATTGAAAAATTAATAACCGCTATGCCCGGTTCTTCATCCGATTTCCAGGCGCGAAGCCGGTAGCTGCCTTCATCTGAAAAAACCTGTCCAAAAGCAACCGCTTCTTCACCGGCCCCGTTTCCCGAGATATATACAGCCTAATCTGAAGGATAAAAAAGTATTTTGGCATAGCCGGTATAAACGGACCCTTCGGTTACGCCGATTACCCTGACAGCCGGTTCCAAAGCGGGAATACCCGGTGTGCATGCTGATAAAATGATAATAAGGCCCGTAAGAACAGAAACAATAACTTTTCTTTTCATAAACCTTCCCCGCCGGGAAATATAATACAACCCATTTGGTATCGGGATATTTTATTACATGCTGTGATATTTGGGATATATACCAGATGGTATATATTTAGTTCAAAGCCTTCCGGTCACTGTCTGACAATCATTCTGAAATAGCGCTTTTTACCTGCGCGCAGCAGGATTTCATTGTCCCTGATTACCTCGGTGCTGATAATCTGATCCATATCGGTATATTTTTCATCATTGATATGGGCACCGCCCTGTTCGACAAGCCTGCGGGCTTCGCCTTTGGAAGAACAGAGGCCTGACATTGCAAAAAGATCAATGATATTAATTCCCGCTTCAAGGAGAGAAGATTCAATTTCGGCGGAGGGAATTGCCGATGTGTCGCTTGCGCCGCCTGCCTTGAATGCAGCCCTTGCGGCTTCCAGGGCTTTGTCCGCTTCGGTTTTACCGTGGATGATGGCCGTCAGTTCGTAAGCCAGGATTTCCTTGGCCCTGTTGATGTCCTGTCCTTCAAGCTTTCCAAGTTCCCTGATGTCTTCGACCGGCAGGAAGGTAAACAGAAGAAGGAATTTCTCTACATCGGCATCGACAACATTTCTCCAGTACTGGAAAAACTCATAGGGAGTTATCATTTCAGGGTCCAGGAACAGCGCTCCCTTCTCGGTTTTGCCCATTTTTTTGCCGTCCGATCTGGCCACAAGCGGAAAGGTGAGTCCCTGTACTTCGGCTGATTCAAGTCTGCGGGTCAGGTCTGCTCCCGCAACAATATTGCCCCACTGGTCATTTCCGCCCAGCTGGAGTCTGCAGCCGTACTTTCTGTAGAGTGTAAGAAAGTCAAAAGACTGAAGCAATTGATAATTGAATTCGATAAATGAAAGTCCGGTTTCCAGCCTCATTTTATATGTTTCAAAACCGAGCATCCGGTTTACGGAAAAATGCCGTCCGATATCACGCAGGAATTCAATATAATTGAGATCTCCCAGCCAGTCGTAATTATCAACAACTATCGCCTTGTCGCCGGATGTATCAATTATCCTGCCGATCTGCTTTTTAAGGCAGTCAGTGTTATGCACGATCTGTTCGCGTGAAATCATTTTACGCATTTCGCTTTTTCCAGAGGGGTCCCCGATCATGGCTGTTCCGCCGCCGACAAGGGCTATCGGTTTGTGCCCTGCCTGCTGCAGATGCGCCATTGCAAAAAGAGGCACGGCATGGCCGATATGCAGACTCGGCCCTGTGGGATCAAATCCGGCATAATAAGTCACCCGGCCTTCCGAAAGCATTTTTTCAAGCGCATCGATATCCGTGCACTGTTCTATAAAACCTCTCTGCCTTAAAGCTTCGAGACCGTCACCGAGTGCCATTATTCTCCCCTCCGGTATGATTTTACCGCCTTGCGGATTGTTGCTGCAAGTTCATCAACCCTGACCCTTATCTGCTCCATGGAATCACGGTAGCGCAGGGTCACGGTATTGTCTTCTTTCGTCTCATAGTCAATTGTAATGCAGTACGGTGTTCCGATCTCATCCTGCCTGCGGTAGCGTCTGCCGATAGCGCCGCTCTGATCGTAGAATGTCGCGAAATCATCCCTAAGCCCAAGTTCAATTTTTTTTGCAAGTTCGTCGATTCCATCTTTCTTGACAAGAGGGAAAACGCCCACTGTTACCGGAGCAAGTTCGGGATGGAAATGCAGTACGGTCCTTACATCGCCGTCCTCGAGCTTTTGTTCCTCGTATGCATCTGAAAGCACCATCAGCACGGAGCGGGTCAGCCCTGCGGATGTTTCAATGATGAAAGGCGTGTAGCGTTTCTGGGTCTGATCATCAAGATATGTCAGGTCCTTGCCGGAATACTCCTGGTGTCTGCCCAGATCGTAATCGGAACGGTTATGGATGCCTTCAAGCTCCTGCCAGCCCATTGGAAATTCAAACTGAATGTCATATGCGTCTTTTGCATAATGCGCAAGTTCATCCGGCCCATGCTGCTGGAAGCGCAGTTTGTTTTTGCGGATCCCGAGTTTATCGTAATAGTTTATTCTCTGTTCCTTCCAGTATTCAAACCATTTTTCATCTTCGCCCGGTTCGACAAAAAACTGCATTTCCATCTGTTCGAATTCACAGGTCCTGAAAATGAAATTCTTTGTCGTTACTTCGTTTCTGAAGGCTTTGCCTGTCTGGGCTATTCCGAAAGGTATTCTCTGGCGCGCCGTCTGAAGAACATTCCTGAAATTAACATAAATTCCCTGGGCTGTTTCCGGCCTCAGGTAGACAACGCTTGCTTCATCCTGGACAGGGCCGAGATGTGTCTGAAACATCAGATTGAACTGTCTGGGTTCGGTAAATGTCCCTTTGCTGCCGCATGTCGGACAGGGAGCGTCCAGGTCTATATGATCGGCCCGGTAGCGGGTCTTGCATTCCCTGCAGTCAACCAGCGGATCGGAGAAATTCTCAACATGTCCTGAAGCCTCCCAGACACGCGGATGCATCAGGATGGCGGCATCGATGCCGACGATATTGTCATGCAGCTGTGTCATTTCCTTCCACCAGAACTTTGCGATATTGTTTTTAAGCTCCACACCCAGCGGACCGTAGTCCCATGCCGAAGAAAGCCCTCCGTATATTTCAGATGACTGATATACAAAACCTCTTCTTTTACAGAGAGATACCAGCTTGTCCATTGTCACTTCAGATCCCATTTCTTACTTCCTTTACTAAAAGAATGTCTCACGCAAAGAGCGCAAAGTCCGCAAAGGCTGTCAAATTCGGACCTTTGCATAAAACCATAAGCAATTTATCCGCTATATGCGTTTAATTTGGCAATACCTGCATCAATACGCCGCAGGGATTCTTCCACTCCCAGAATTCTTATTGAGCCGAAGAGGGGCAGATATACCTGCGAGCCGTTCAGACTTACGCTTAAAGGCATCAGCAGCATTCCGATGTTTATTCCTTCATTTTCACTTAAATCCCTGAACCTCTGTTCCGCCTGCTCATCCGAAAGCGAATCCATCTGCGAGATTATTTCCCTGCCGAGTTTAACCGCTTTAAGCGTACTTTCCTTATCGGCCTTTTTATGAATAAGCATTTCTGTTTCATATTCCTGCACTCCGCTGAAAGCGAAACTGCACAGGGGTGCTACATCCGAAAGGATTTTCATTCTCTCCTGAACAAGAGGCATCAGTTTGTCAAGCATGCTGTTTTGTTCAGCTTTTGGAGGATCATCAACCATGCCGGCCTTTTTCAGATACGGCAGGCAGCGGGATTTAAGATCATCCGGCGAAAGCTTCCTTATGTACTGGCCGTTGAACCAGTCCAGCTTTTTATAATCAAAAGTCCCGGAAGCCTTGTTCAGCTTTTCCAGCGTAAAAAGTTTTTCAAGTTCCTGTTTTGTAAAAAATTCACGGCTGTCATCCCAGGACCAGCCCACAAGAGCAAGATAATTTATCATGGCTTCGGGCAGATATCCTTTTTCAATAAATTCACCGACACTCGTTGAGCCGTGGCGCTTGGAAAGCTTCTGCCCGTCATTGCCTATAACCATAGGCAGATGCACATATTTCGGGATTTCCCAGCCGAATGCATTGAACATGATTACGTGGATAGGTCCGGAAGGTATCCATTCCTGCCCGCGGATTACGTGTGTTGTCTCCATAAGATGATCATCAACAACATGTGCAAGATGATAGGTCGGGAAACCGTCGCTTTTTAAAATAACCGGGTCCGGACTGACATCCCTGTTTTTCCGTTTTATTTCACCAAGAAGCAGATCATTAACGATTGTAGCTCCTTCTTCCGGTATTTTGAGGCGGATTACATAAGGCAGGCCCTGGTCTTTTTTTTCCTTTATCTCTTCGGGAGATAAATTACGGCAGTGCCCGTCATATCCGCTTTCCTTTTTGCCGCCTTCCTTCTGCTCCTGTCTCTTCTGAAGATCTTCCGGAGTACAGAAACAGGGATACGCATCCCCCTGTTCAACAAGCTGGTCTGCATATTTCCGGTATAATTCAACCCTTTCGGACTGAATATACGGTGCGAACGGCCCTCCCTTGTCAGGCCCTTCATCCCATTCTATCCCGAGCCATCTGAAGGTATCGTACAGGTTCTGAATCGCGCCTTCGGTGGAACGTTCCTGGTCTGTGTCCTCTATCCTGATATAGAAAACACCGCCCTGTGAACGGGCAAACAGATAATCAAAAAGGGCCGTCCTTACCGAACCGATATGCTGGTTCCCGGTCGGGGACGGAGCATATCTGACACGTACACTCATTATTTTCCTCACTTAAATCCATCCTGCACAAGCTGCAGGCGGTTTTAGGGATTATACTTGCCAGGCATAAAGCGGTCAACATTCAATTATGAATTATGAATAGTCTGATATCCCTGATCATACACGAATATACGGAAATGGGGACAGATCCCGAACCACGATTACACGAATATTGAAATCCGGTCTGTGCCGGGTCTGCCCCTGTTTCAGTTTTCATTAACCAGAAACCCTCGTGTCAGCAATCGCTGACACCTGCACTACACTGCCTCTTTCAGGGTATTTGTCTCCAATTCATAATTTAAAATTCTTCTCAATGTTTTTCACTTTCTTCCCACTTCATTTACCCTGAATTCGATTGTATTGAGGATCCAGAATACAAAATGGTTGTATTTGTGCTGGGAGTGGATCATCCAGACTATCTTTATGGATACAAGCAGCACAGAAACTTCAAGTGAAATATTTTCGGGAAGCCAGTGGGTGGTGATTTCAAGAACGAAGAGAGAGAGGATTATCACAATAAATGCAATATTTATTATATTGTCTCTCCTGGAATAACTTTCCCCTCCTATGCTGCCGATCAGCATTTTGATCCGTTCTTTTTCCCTGTTGAATTCCTCGATTTCCCGGCGGAGTTCTTCTTCTTTATGATTGTTGATTTTCTCTGATTCCCGGCTCATGATATCTCCCTGTAAACAAGAATATCAAACAGAATAACATATTTCCGCGGGATCCGCTTTTTTTGTTTTATCGTATGTTAAGATATTTCACAAGCCCTGTCTCTTCGTAATAATCCAGCGCTCCCTCATGGACAGGGGTAACAAAATACCTGAGCATGTTTTCCTTGGTCAGATTAAAAAAGCAGCTTTCCATTTTCCGGAAAATCTCAAAGTTTTCAAATATTTCACGTGCAACTGTATAAACTGCCTTTTTATCAACATCTCTGGTTGTTAACAGGACATTTTTAAAAGCAAGAGTAGGAGTATTGGCTGCATTTTCAAGGTCCGGATATGATTCCACATTTATCTCGGCCTTTGTGTAATACGGATAGTCGATAATCAGGTTAGGAATGCCGTAATCGCTTAATGGAATAAAGCGCACCGGGTACTGGCCTTCCGAAAGGCTTATCATTGCCTGGTCCGGATGACTTACGGTATAAAAGAAACCGTCAAGTCCTCCCTTTCTGAATTCGGCCATTGCATCAGCGGGAGCCAGCTCGGTAAAATCAAAATCATCAAGCGTAAGCTGAAAGGCCGACAGAACATCGCGGGCATTAAGCTGAAGAAGCGAATCTTCGGGACCAATTGATATTTTTTTGCCCTTAATGTCCATAACTGAAAAAATACCCGAGAAACCGGAAACCGCCAGGGTGACAGTATCATAATGAACAGAAAAGACAGCCCTGATCTTTTCTCTCCCGTCTATTTTGCTCCATTCACCGTAACCGTTGAATAAATCGTATTCTTCCTGACAGTTCATAAGAAGAAAATCGATTTCACCCTGAAGCATTCTTTCAACAGCGGTAAAATTATCTTCAACATTTTCAACTGCAAGTTTTGTCTTTGTATGCCCGGTAGTCTGATTAACGATCTGTGAAATATCAGCAGAGACATTAAAAAGCCTTTCATTGTCGTCCCGGCTTGAGCTTATTGTATAAATTGTAAATGGTTTCCCTTTGCATCCTGTCGAAATCAGGACCAGAAACAAAAGGAAAATTTTCCAGAACCGCAATTTCTTCTCCTGCAGAAATGTTCTTTTTTTTATCACATTAAGCTGATAATAAAAACCATCATAATAAAAAAGTACTGTTTTTAAAATATGCGGTTTGGTAGATTTTTAAGCTCATCAAGTATCCAGATCATTTCTTCGGTATCAAGCCCGCAGTATTTTTCCAGGTTCATGCAGATTTTTTCAGCCTCATTTTCGGTAAACTTTTTTCCATGGTAAAGCCCAAAAAAACAAGCACTTGCTGTACCGCCGTCGGCAATATCAAGGGCGCTGTAGTCGTTCCCGGTCAGTGCCGGAAGCACTTTCTTGAGTGAAGCGCTGCCCTGCTGCAGCGGTGAATAATAATGAAAACTTTTAAACGGCAGATAAAGGTCTTTGATCCTGCCGGTTATTTCTTCAATCTTCTTTTTATACTCCGGGAACAGCGATGAAAGCTCATTCAGAATTTTTCTTTCAAACGTTTCATTATAGACAATGACACTTCCCTGCGGCCTCAGGTCCCTGAGAAGAGACTTCAGAAAGGACAGCCCCGGATCATCATCCCTGTCAAATAAAAATGAAAAATGGTCCGGTTTTTTCCCGGGGCTTTCAACGATATGGAGCGAATACTGAAACGGGATATTCT
>CAZKOK010000184.1:0-6219 GCA_964554355.1 uncultured Spirochaetia bacterium
GATTCCCGGATATTTTCGGTATACACTTAATGAGGTTATGAATAAAACTGAAAAGATTTTTACAAAATGATGGTATTTATTTCATCAGTTATTACAATTCCGCTTTTACTGTATATAATTTCAATTTTGAAACATAAAAAAATCAATACTGAAATCCGCAGGGCTGCAGACAACCCGGATTTTATTGAGCTGACGCACGGCTATACGGAATACGAATTGTCAGGACCGGAAAACGGCGATCCGGTAATTCTTGTGTCAGGATTCAGTGTGCCTTTTTTCTGCTGGGATCATATCTGCTCTGTACTGGCCGGACAGGGACACAGGGTCCTCCGCTATAATCATTACGGGCGCGGATTATCGGACCATGCCGGAACCAGATATGATGCGGCCCTTTTTGAAGGGCAGCTTGATGAGATTTCCGAAAAGCTTGGAATCAGAACACCGTTTACCCTTGTCGGGCTTTCAATGGGAGGGGCTGTTTCTGTATATTATACGAACCGTCATCCTGAAAAGGTGAAGCAGGTCGCATTGATTTCTCCCGCCGGATTTCCCGTAAAAATAAATCCGGCAATGAAGCTTTTAAGGATGCCTCTGATCGGTGATTTTATTTTTACAGTGTTCGGGGATGCTTTTCTGAAAAGCCGTAATATAACAAATTTGATTTCATTTGAAAACCATCCCGAATATCAGAAAAAATTTATAAACTGTCTTAAATACCGCGGCAGGACGCAGGCCCTTCTTTCCACTTTCCGCAATATGCCATTTAATAATATGGGAGAAGAATATGAAAATTTACCATCCGATATTCCGGTCCTTTTGATGTGGGGAAGGGAAGATGCCGTCATTCCCTTTTTAAATAATGAGCTTGTCCGTCGGGCAATAAAGCAGACAGAATTTTATCCTGTTGAAAATACGGGGCATAATTCACAGTATGAGGCCCCTGATATAATCCTCGGGCATCTGTTGAAATTTCTGGCTTAGTGACGATATAACCGATTTTTATTTGACTATTCAGCATTTGCTGTTATCATAAAAAAAACCGGGAAATGCAGTATGAAAGAAAACAATAGAATAATAAAACTCGGACTGGCGGGCTCGGTAATATCATTCGTAATTCTGATTGTGATTCTGATAATATTTCTTGGTGCCGGCAGCAGTGATTATATGGAACTTATCAGACAGAGCCTGGCGAATTCCAGTACCGCAGCTTTACAGAAAATACACGATAATGCAGGTCCGTTCAGCACTGCGCTGGCAGTGGACACATTGTTTATTACAGCGGAAATACTGGTATGGCTGGGAATTTTTTTCCTTTTACTGGAGAAAAACAGGGTTTATTCATATATTGTTCTTGTCTGCGGGCTTGCGGGGGCTTTTCTTGATTATGCCCAGAACCTTGTTGAAATAACCGTGATAAGGCAGGCCGGACCCGGTGCGGTTTTCAGTTCCGGACTAAATACAGCCTGGCACGCTGTAACCCTGCCCAGCTATCTGCTGGCATTCGCGGCAGGCCTGGTTATTATTTTATGCTTTTTAAGCAATAATAAAAAAACCATTGTGATTGCTTCACTTGCGTTTGTTTTCACGATCACGGCAATTTCAGGTGTCTTCATAGATGCACTGTATCCGGTGTCATTTTTATGGTATATGACATTTTTTGCCGTATCGGGAATCATTCTTTTTAAAAAAATACGGAATGATGATTCGGCAAGAGTATGAATACTGATGACGGATTCATGATTTATGATTCTCTTCAGGAAAAATACACGTCAAAGCCGCGGTATACAGTTATTGATCGTCCCGAGTATTCAGGGAAACGGTATTAATCCAATGAACAATTGTTAAGTCTTGGGGATGCCGGTGGCATTTTCTGTTTTTTCAAAAACCGGACTTTGGCCTGTTATCTTAAGTCTTGAAACAATTTTAAAAATTGCTAATATATATACTCAAGAATTTGATCCCGGAGATTTTTTTAATATGAAAACATGTGATATTCTTGATTTGATCGGAAATACTCCGCTTGTGCGGCTCAGAAATGAAAATATAATAGCAAAAGCGGAATTTTTAAATCCGGGGGGAAGTATCAAGGACAGAATTGCCCTGACCATGATTGAAGCGGCCGAAAGGGACGGTACGCTTAAACCCGGAATGAAAATTGTTGAACCTACATCCGGTAATACAGGCATAGGCATAACCCTCGTCGGTGTAGCCAAAGGCTATGATGTTTATATTGTCATGCCCGGCGGCATGAGCCAGGAGCGTAAAAATATAATCAAAGTGTTAGGCGGAAACCTTATTCTTACTCCTGACAGTGAAAACATTGCAGGAGCGGTTTTAAAAGCCGAAGAACTTGTCAGGGAATTGGGCGGATTCATGCCTCAGCAGTTTAAAAACCCGAACAATCCACAGGCCCATTATGAATACACAGCCCCTGAATTATGGCGGCAGGCAGGTGACGGGATTGATGCATTTGTTTCCGGCATAGGTTCCGGCGGGACCATCCAGGGGATCGGGACATTTCTGAAGAAGCATAATCCTGATGTAAAGATAGTGGCGGTTGAACCGAAAAACAAATCGGCGCTGCTCGGTCATGAACCCGGGCTGCATCAGATACAGGGAATCGGCGACGGGTTTATACCTGATATCCTTGATGTTTCGCTTATTGATGAAATAGTGGAAGTTACTGATGAAAATGCGATCGAAACAACACGCGGCCTGGCGTTAAGCAATTCAATGCTTTGCGGGACATCATCCGGAGCGAATGTCTGGGCCGCAAGGCAGATAGCAAAAAAACACCCGGGCTGGAACATTGCCACAGTACTTCCGGACAGGGCGGAAAGGTATTTCAGCACAGGGCTTTTGTAATTTTCAGGAGTATTTTCAGTCAGGACCTGAACTTGAGTGTAGTTTTGATCTGACCGGCAATATTCATCCATTCTTCAAATACCGGATTGTCCCTGTCTTTTATCAGGTTTTTCATATCAAGCAGAAAGGTTTCGCTTTTCTTGTCATCCCATTCCCAGTATCCGTGTACATCAACAAAAAAACGGTCTTTGTATAAATCAATTATTTCATCATGGAATGCATCTGCGCTCAGCCAGATCGAAACGATGAAATTATCCTTGAAAAAAATGATACGGCTTTCAAACTCAATACTGTCCGTTCCATACCATGAAAGAGTATAGCTTTCAAAAGCATTGCAGTCCGAAAGCTCAACAATATCAGTCAGACTTTTGTAATAGAATGGGGTCCATGCCATAATCCCGTTTTCCAGTCCTTTCCGTATCTTATCGATATAAACATTCTGAAAACCGAAATTCCTGTCATATGCAAGGGGCAGTTCATCAGTTTCGATAAAAATATAAAAATCATCAGGGATCTTCATTCCCCTGTTCCACTCTGTATATATAGTCACAGCCGAAGGGTATTCAAAGGAAAACCCGACAGAATCATTGATACAGGTTTCTGTTTCCTGGGCAATTGCCGTTTGAGAAATTATAAACAGAATTAAAAAAACAGGTATCTTTTTCATCAGCATCCCGGTTATTTTACTTTTCGGCAGTTTTCATGTTATTATCGATAAAACGGAGTATAAAATAAGGTTAGTTCTTACCTGTGACAAAATCGTATTATCAATAATAATTCCGTTTTCCATAGGTGTATTCGACTGCAGCACCATGACAGGATGCGGCGGTCCGGACAAAGAGGCCCTTGCAAAGGTCAGATATAACCCTTTCGGGAAACATGCACTTTCCGTTTCCGGCCCCGAAGAAGAGGGAGTGGACCCGGACCTTGTGGCTGAATTATATTATTTCGCCGAAAAACTTGATACGATATATTCGCTGCTTGTTGTCAAAAACGGGAAACTGATAGCCGAAAAATATTTCCATGGTGCATTGGCCACCCGGAAATACCAGCTGCAGTCAGTGACCAAAAGCTTTGTTTCGGCGCTTACCGGGATTGCCTTGGAAAAGGGGTATATAAAAAGTATTGATGAAAAAATGATTTCATACTTCCCTGAAATTGAACCTCGTATAAAAGACCAGCGGGAAAAGGATATTACTGTCAGGCAGATGCTTCAGATGAGGGCCGGATTTATCTGGGAAGAAGCCAAACCGGAATATTTTAAAATACTGTATGAAGGCTTCCATATTTCCTCGATGCTTTATATACCGCTTAACAAGGATCCTGGCTCCGGGATGGAATACAGTAATCTTACTTCGCACCTGCTGGGCATTATTATATCAAGAGACTCAGGGCAGGATCTGCCTGTGTTTGCGCAGGAAAACCTGCTTGATGAAATGGGAATATCCGCCGGGGAGTGGATGATGAGCCGGGAAAATTACTATACGGGATACATGGGAATGCAGCTTTCCGCGCTGGACCTTGCTAAATTCGGAATCCTGTACCTTAACAAGGGGGCATGGCGGCCAGCAGATAGCCCTTGTACACGACCGGAAAATGGTCATCGTTGTAACAGCCGATCCTTTTATGGGCGAAAGCAGCGGAAATTCCTGGAGCAATGAGAAAAAGAACCTGAACCTGGTGGCGAATTTTATTAAGAAACTTCCATAATCCTGGACTGCTGAGGACACAAAGAAGACAGAAGTCACAGAGCTATTATTGGAAGCTTTACCAGCTTCCGTGGTATCATCAATTTATACAAAATACATTTTTTTGGTTTGGGAAAAACATAAAAACATAATCTGAATAAAAACAGTAATAGATGGAATTTCGATTAGTATGACTCATCAAAGACCCTCTGTATACTTTGTCTTTTTTGTGCTATCTGTGGTTTGGAAATATATGAGATCAGAATGACAGATCAGTCCTCTTCGACCTTCAGCTCAGCTATCCTCGCCGCAAACTGCCTGATACTTCCGATATTTGACTGTCCGGCGGTTTTTGTTGCATCGGCTTCATTCTTTACATTGCCGAATATTGCATTCATTTCATCAAAAGAATCTATAGCGAGCCTTGTCTGCTCGACAACTTCATCCAGCTTGACGGTATTTGTCTGATTTGCTTCCAGAATTCCGTTGACTGCTGTTTCGGCTTCTGCGCTTTTTGAAGATACGGTCGTTATCTGCGAAAGGATGCCCATGGCATTTCCGGTCATTGAATTTACATTGTCGCTTATTTCCGAAAACAGATGAGATACGGCAATTATGTTTTCGGCAATTTCATGAAAGGATTTTCCGGCATTGTCGCTTTTCTCTGCAGCATTCTGGATCTGGTCTATGATTGCGCCGAGTTTATCGGTTATTTCCTTTGAATTCAACGAAGTTTCTTCGGCCAGTTTCCGTATTTCTTCAGCCACAACAGCAAATCCTTTTCCCGTTTCGCCGGCGTGTGCAGCTTCGATTGCAGCATTCATGGCCAGAAGATTGGTGCGCGATGCAATTTCGGTTATCACCGAGGCCATATCCATCATGCTTGAAATCGAAGTGCTTATCATATCGATAGCCTTAAGAGACGATTCCATTTCCTCTTCGCCCAGGTGAGAGCTGTTTACAAGCTTGTCTATGCTTTCTTTCTGATCAATTACCTTGTTCTGTATCATGTTCATTGTGTTCGAGAAATCGTTCATTTTCCTGGAAGTGTTTTCAACAGTATTCCTGTATGCATCAATTGTGTTTTTCATGATAATTGCTGAATTATTAACTTCCTTGTTGGCAGCACTTGTCTGTTCTGTTACGGCCATCAGGTCAAGCATTTCATCTTTCAATACCGAAATTATTGCTTCAAGATTTATTATTGCGCTTAATGTGCTGGAAGTTGATTCGGCAATATGGGTACCTTCGGTCTGAATGGAATTTATAGCTTCGGATACATACATATCAAGCCTGCGGAACTGCTCCCTTACATGATTTGCCGAATGCAGGGTCTTGGAAACCAGGGCTTTGGAAAAATGAAGAATATTGGCAGAGCATATTGTAGCCATGAGAATTATTACCGAACACATGATCAGGTTGGTTGGATCAAGACCATGCTCAAGGACCTGCATGTCTTCCGGGAGAGACAGATCCGGATAGTTGAATACGAAATAGAAAACAAACATGGAAATAAAAGTTCCTATTCCCGCTATTGTCGGCTGAAGCCTGGAATATCCCACAAGACAGCACAGAAAAAGTGTGATGCTTCCGAAGGCAGTAATGGTATAAGATTCATAATCGCTTATATTCCCATCTGTGGCCAGCACAATCGTGACCATTATGA
>CAZKOK010000184.1:6229-7709 GCA_964554355.1 uncultured Spirochaetia bacterium
ATTCACTGCAAGCCGGTAGCGGCCTCTTCTTGTAATGATATGGCTGACGACGGAAATTACGGCAATGGCAAGTGATCCCAACGATGCCGGGTATTTTTTGTCAAGAAACATTGAAATGAACAGAAAAAAAGCGATAACGCCAAGACTGATCGATACCCTGAGTTGATACAGCACTTTCTTTTTTATTTCAAGGGACTCATTATGATAGTATCTTGTAATAGATTTATTCATATGCAAAACCTTCCCGATTCTCTTCTCACTTATTTATATTATTGTCGGTTTATCTGTTGTTTTCAAATTGTTTTTACAGTTATTTTATCACTGTTACTTGACTTTTCAAGCATGTTTGAACATTATTAGCTAAAAGGCAGTGACGGAGACGAGTATGTCCGGCCCCGGCCGACAGAGAGGACGCCCTTTGGCTGGAAGGCGTCCGGCACGGACGGACAGAAAACCACTCCCGAGCCGCTGACCGAAAGGCTTTTTTGCAGAGTAGATTCAGCCGCAGCTCATGCGTAAAATGAGATAAACGAGAGCCGGTGCTTTGGAAATAACAGAAAGTATCCGGAAGTAAGGTGGAACCGCGGAATAACAGGAACCCCTGTTGTTTTCGTCCTTGCATCAACTGATAATTCATTTGATGTATTCTTTTTTCAAAGGAAGAAGGACGGATGCAGCAGGGGTTTTTGAATTTGAATAAATGATTATTACTGTTTTGGAGGAAACAATATGGAACCTGATAAACTTGGAACAATACGTCATTCAATGGCGCATATCATGGCTGAGGCAGTGCTTCAGATTTTTCCCGATGCAAAAATCGCGATCGGGCCTGCGATAGAAAACGGATTTTATTATGATTTTGATCTGCCCAGGACCCTTAAGCCGGAAGATCTCTATGATATTGGCGAAAGGATGAAGAAAATCATAATTTCCGGGTCTGAATTCACAAAGGAAATAATTACAAAAGAAAAAGCCCGGAAAATATTTGCAGGACAGGATTACAAACTTGAGCTGATAGATGAACTTCCTGATAACGAGGAAATTTCAATATATACACAGGGTGAATTCACCGACTTGTGCCGCGGTCCTCATGTGGAAAGCACAAAACAACTAAATTCGCAGGCATTCAGGCTTCTATCCATTGCCGGAGCGTACTGGCGGGGCGATGAACATAACCCCATGCTTCAGCGTATTTACGGGACAGCATGGTCAAATCCCAAGGATCTCAGGCTTTACCTGCAGAAACTTGAAGAAGCCGAGAAGCGTGATCACCGTAAACTGGGAAAGGAACTTGATCTGTTTTCTCTCCATGAAGAAGCAGGGCCGGGGCTGGTTTACTGGCATGCCAAAGGTGCAAGGATCCGGCACGAAATAGAAAAATTCTGGAAAGAAGAACACTATAAAAACGGATATGAAATGCTCTATACTCCCCATGTCGGCAAATCATGGCTGTGGGAAACCTCAGGGCACCTCGATTTTT
>CAZKOK010000185.1:0-7698 GCA_964554355.1 uncultured Spirochaetia bacterium
CCGACTTTGCTTTTGTTATCCTGATATTTTCTTCAATCAGCCTTGGTTCGGCCAAAGCCTCAACAATCGGATTCATAAGTGGAATGGTGCTTGATTTCCTCAGCTTTGCCCCCCTTGGATTCTTTGCGCTGATTTATGCGCTTACAGGATATATTCTGGGCAAAACCAAGGGGAAATTTTTTATTGATCCTGTTCTTGTACCAATTATTATCACAATAATCTGCTGCCTGTTCCGGACTCTGATAGCTGCATTCCTGGGTAATATTTTCATGGATGAGAGTTCGTTTTTTACAAACAAGTTTCTTATCGAAACAGGGTTTAACCTTGTTACCGCTCCTATTGTAATTGCCTTTATGAAGCTTTTTAAAATAATCTCGTTTATTGAACAGGACCGGAATTTATGAGTTCTGGATTTTCCGGCAGGTACACTTCAGGAATTGCAAAAAGCAGAATAGTAATTCTTTTTGCCTTTTCGCTTATTTTTTTCGTTGTTTACATCCGTCATCTATTTACCATTCAGGTAGTAAAAAACACTGAATATCAGAACCGGGCTACTGCAGTATCCAGAAGAATCCTTCCGATACTTGCCCAGCGCGGCGAAATTTATGACAGAAACGGTGAAATCCTTGTTCAGAACATTCCTTCATTCGCCATTAATATTATTCCTGCTGAACTTTCAGGCGAACAGTTCCCGGTTGTAGTAAAGAACCTTTCAGAAGCTCTCAATATGTCTGTTGAAGATATAAATAAAAAGGTCCCTCCCGAAAGTTACAACAGGTATCAGCCCATAGAAATAAAAAGCGGAGTAACACTGGAAGAAGTGGCCAGAATTGCGGAACAGATCGAGGATTTTCCTGGAGTTACCTGGTACAACAAACCAATCAGGAACTATATTGATGTCGGGGCCCTGAGCCATGTAATAGGTTATGTTGGAGATATAACAAGAGAGGAATTTCAGTTACTCTATAACAAGGGATATGATATCAATTCGGTACTGGGAAAAACCGGCATAGAAAAGCAGTACGACCAGGTATTACGGGGAAAGGACGGTCAGAGTATAAGAACAGTCGATGTACAGGGACGCCGGGTAGATAATGAAGATACCAATATTGTTCAGCCTTTTATGGGTAAAAATATTGTTCTGACAATCGATAAAAAAATACAGCGGCTTGCCGAAAGGGCACTTGGAGAAAGGATCGGATCAGTTGTCGTGATTAAACCTTCCACCGGCGAAATCCTGGCGATGGTTTCCTATCCCTATTTTGATCCGAATAAATTCTATACTTCTGAAGCCTCCGAGGTTTTTACCAGCCTGGCCCTTAATCCCTACCGTCCTTTTCTTAACAGGGTGATTCAGTCTGCATATGCGCCTGCATCCACATTTAAAATAATCGTTACGGCAGGCGTTGCCAATGAAAATGCATTTCCCCTTGATGCCACGGTTTACTGTCCCGGGTACATCCGCTTCGGAAACAGAACATTCAAATGCTGGAATACTGCTGGACATGGCAACCTCAATCTTATAGAAGGTCTTGCAAATTCCTGCAATGTCTTCTTTATGACAATGGCTTCCTACCATCTTGGTATAGAAAAGCTTGTAAAATACTGTGATGATTTCGGTCTTGGTCAGCCGACAGGTATTGATATTTCAGGTGAAATCTCAGGCATACTGCCCAGTCCTGAATGGAAGGAACAGACCTATAATGACAGGTGGGTCGGCGGTGATACCGTAAATATGGCGATAGGGCAGGGCTATCTGCTTGTGACTCCTCTCCAGCTTGCCAATTATGTTTCCATGGTTGCCAATGATGGTACAAGGTATAAGCCAAAACTTATAAAGGAAATCAGGGATCCTTCAACCGGTGATATTATTCAGTCCTTTACACCGGAAATCAGCCATGAATCCATATGTTCTCCTGAGGCCATAAAAATCACACAGGATGCCATGAGAGCAGTCATGACAATCGGTACTGCACGATACGTCATTTCTGAAAAAGTCGTTCAGATTGCCGGTAAAACAGGTACGGCGGAAGTATATGATAAAGATGCTGATTCCTGGACCAGCTGGTTTGTGGCATACGGCCCATATGACGGCCCTGTGGAAGACAGGGTAACTGTCTGTGTAAATGTTGAAGCTGTAAATGACTGGGAATGGTGGGCCCCGAAAGCGGCAAATGCCATTTTTCAGGGTATATTTGCCGATCAGACATATGAAGAAGTTGTCGACACGCTTAAGCATGGTTATCTGAGGGATAATTTATGAAGCGTCAGTCATATTTCGGTTTTGACATTGCGATATTCGGTTCGGCTCTGGCTCTTGTCATAATAGGAATTCTTTTTATTTATTCCAGCGGATTGTCATCCACCGGCGAAATTGTATCCAATGAATATATCAAACAGATTATCTGGGCTGTTATCGGACTTATTCTTTTGTTTGCCGTTCTTGCCACTGATTATTCTTTTTTCAGAAATATTGCTCTTTATCTGTACGCCGGGTCCCTGCTTCTTCTGCTGATTACCCTGATTTTCGGAAAAGAAGTAAACGGAGCAAAATCCTGGCTTGGTTTTCTTGATTTCGGCATACAGCCCTCTGAATTTACAAAAATATCCACGATACTTTTTCTTGCATACTGCTACGAGCATTATGAGAAAAAAATTACCTCACTCAAAGTATTTTTTATCGGGATGGCCATATGCGCAGCTCCGACACTTTTAATTATTATCCAGCCTGATATGGGGACAGCTCTGGTTTATATCCCCCTGTTTTTAATTGTCAGCTTTATTGCAGGCATCAGGAAACGCTATCTTTTTTATTTAATTATCCTGATGGTGCTTGTTATTATCTTTACGCTTCTGCCGGCGTGGGAGCAGTATATCTTTCGTTCCAAAATCGCTTTTGTCAGGCTCCTCGACGATTCCGGCTATTTAAAATATTTCCTTCTTTCTGTTCTGGTAATATTCGCACTGTCGCTGGCCGGTTATCTGATATACAGGAAGACCTATTTTTACTGGCTTGTATATTCCTTTTCATCTGTACTTATTTCACTGATAGGTGCGATAGGAGCAAGAGGGTTCCTCAAAGATTATCAGCTTATGAGATTAATAGTCTTTCTTGATCCTACTATTGATGAACTTGGGACAGGCTGGAATATCACCCAGTCAATTACAGCGGTAGGCAACGGCGGGCTTCTCGGCAGAGGCTTTCTGCAGGGGACACAGAGCCACTACAAGTTTCTTCCCCAGCAGAGCACCGACTTTATATTTTCCATAATCGGCGAAGAATGGGGTTTCTTCGGGTCGCTTATCGTCATGCTGCTTTTTATGGTAATACTTGTCAGAATCCTGATGATTCTGAATTCACTTAAGGATTCCTTTTCTGTCTGTATTGCCGCAGGCATGTTTGCCATGTTTTCATTTCATATGTTCATTAATATCGGAATGGCAATCGGAATCATGCCGATTACAGGTATTCCCCTGTTTTTCCTTTCATATGGTGGTTCGTCACTCTGGACGGCCCTGATCGGGATCGGGTTCGTACTTAATATTTATCTCAGGCGGTATAAATATTAATGCAGTCTCTTTTTACAGTTATCGCCGAACATCTTTACAATGTCGAAAAGCCCGGCAGGTATACAGGCGGAGAATTCGGCTGCACTGTAAAAGACCCCGTGTCAGACAGGCTTTCAGTTGCTCTTTCGTTTCCGGATCTTTATGAAATCGGAATGTCAAATCTTGCACTGAAATACCTGTACAGCTATCTTAATGATTCTGATAATATCCGCTGTGAAAGGGTTTTTGCGCCGGCTCTTGACATGGAAAATATTCTTGTTGGTGAAAACATTCCTCTTTTTACACTTGAAAATCATCTCCCTGTCGGCGGATACGATATCCTGGCCTTTACAGTCGGCTATGAACTTTCTGCAACCAATATTCTCAACATAATTAAACTCAGCGGTATTCCGCTTGATAAAAATGAAAGGACCGAAGACCATCCGCTGGTGATTGCCGGAGGTCCTGCTGTAACAAATCCTCATCCGTTCTCAAGCTTTTTTGATATTGTTTTTATCGGTGAAGCTGAAGAAGAATTCATCGGCCTTTTAAATACAGCTGCCTTGCTGAAAACTGAAAAAGTCCTGGGTCGCGCTGAACTTTTTAATATACTCAGAAAGCATAAATCCTCCTGGTATGAAGGAAGAGAGACCCCTGCTGTCCGTGCGGTATGGAAAGATTTCCCGGACAAGAAAAATCTTAATTTTCTGCCTGTACCGAACATACAGGCTGTACAGGATGTCGGAACCGTGGAAATAATGCGCGGATGTCCCAACGGCTGCAGATTCTGCCATGCAGGAATATTTTACAGACCTTATCGCGAACGTGAAATAAAAAACATATATAATGAAGTCTGGAATATTTTCAGGAACGGCGGATACAGGGAAATTACCCTGTCAAGCCTGTCAACCGGCGATTTCAGCCGGCTGATGCCGCTTGTCAATGAACTGAACAATATCTACAGTCCGCATCATGTTTCTTTCAGTCTGCCATCACTTAAAATAAATTCATTTACCCTTGATATTCTCGGGGGACTTTCTGCCGTAAGAAAAAGCGGACTGACCTTTGCTGTCGAGGCACCTCAACCTGAATGGCAGAAAAGCCTGAACAAGGAAGTTTCCAAAGAAAAAATAATTGAAATACTTCTCCAGGCAAAAAAACTCGGCTGGAAATCTGCCAAGTTCTATTTTATGATAGGACTTCCCCATAATAATGATGATGAAGAAATTGACAGTATTGCATCATTTTTAAAAGATATTTATGAAAAGACAAAAATCCATATAAACATCAATATCGGCACATTTATCCCCAAACCTCATACGCCATATCAATGGGCTGCCCAGCTGACCGAGTACAAAGCCCTTGAAAAAATTATGACATTAAAGAAAATTCTTTCCGCTCCTCATTTTAAATTCGGATATCATGCACCTTTTACCTCGTTCATCGAATCGGTAATTGCCCGCGGAGACAGAAGGGCAGGGGAGATCATTCTGCAGGTATACAATGAAGGAGCGCGTCTTGATGCATGGGAAGAATACCTTGACAGGGACAGATGGCGTTCGGTAATTGAAAAACAGGACTGGGATGTTGAAAAGGAAATATGCTCTGCAAAAGATATAAACGATCAGCTTCCATGGGATGATGTAAAACTCGGAACCGGTAAAAAATTCCTGAAGGAAGAATATATCAAATCTGAAAAATCCGAATTAATGGATCCATGCAGTCCATACTGTCCCCAAAACTGTGGATGCTGCGGAAACCTAAAACCGTATATCAACATCGATAAAATACCTCCGATTCATTACAGCATTGATTTTTCGTTCAAAATAACTGAAAAGGATTTCCGCTACACATTCAGATTCAGCAAGAAAGGAAAAGCGCGTTTTCTTTCGCATAAAAATATAATGTCTGTTTTTGAAAGGTCATTTCAGAGAGCAGGACTTAAAATGAAGTTTTCAAGCGGTTTTAATCCTAAACCGAAAATGGAATTTGCCGCTCCTCTCGGTCTCGGCCTTGAGTCTGAATGCGAATATGTTTCAGTTGATTTGTTTCATGATGAAGATCCGTCTGATTTTCCTGCAATAATCAACCGGAAACTCCCGGAAGGCTTCTGCATTATTTCAGGAGAAAAAACCGAATGGCAGGGCACCAGAATTCCTTCGCTTTCCTTAAGACTTGCAGAAACACATTATCTTGTCAGAACCGGGAAACTGGTTAGTTTGAAAGAGAAACTTACTAATTTTACCAGTGATGATGCAATTGAAGTTTCAAATCAAAATGAAAATGATTTTACCATAAAGCTGAAGGGTGAAAAATCGGTCAGCTCAATAGCAAAGGTGCTGGCCGGAATCTGCGGAGAAGATCCGCGTGAAATCGTAAAACTTGATATAACAAGAAAAGATATAATATTTAAAGAACGCTGACCGCTATATCTACAGATCCTTTGCCTTATTCCAGAGATTTTCCATCTCATCTATATTTTTATGATTTAATTCAAGACCCCGGTTTTTTATTTCTTTTTCAACAAACCTGAATCTCTCTTTGAATTTCGTATTTGTCCTGTGCAGTGCTATTCCCGGATCGATTTTCATAAAGCGCGCAATGTTGACAACAGAGAAGAGCAGATCACCGATTTCATTTTCAATACTGTCACGGTCCTGAGAATATATTTCCTCAATTAATTCATTTTTTTCTTCATCAAGCTTGTCAAATATGTCCAGGACATTTTTCCAGTCAAAACCTGCTTTTGCAGCCTTTTTCTGAATACTTACAGCCTGTTTGAGAGGAGGGAAATAATCCTTGATATCATCCATCAGGGAGTCCTTTTTTCTTCTTCCTTCAACGTTCTGTTTTATATCGTCCCACTGTTCAATGACTTTCTCGGCAGTATCGGCAGAGGCATCGCCGAATACATGCGGGTGACGCCTGATCAGTTTATCTGTTATTGTTTCAAGAACATCGCTTACACTGAATTTTCCTTCCTGTTCCTTTATATAGGAAATCATGAACGCAACAAGCATCAGATCTCCGAGTTCTTCCTTTGTATGCTCATCATCTTTTTTATTTATCGCTTCAACACATTCATAGGCTTCTTCTATCAGGCTGGAGCGCATGGAGAGAGCAGATTGTTTAATGTCCCAGGGACATCCTTTCTCCGGATCACGCAGCCTGATGATTGTCTTAAAAAATCTTTCAAATTGTTCCATATTTTCAATCACCTTATATACCAAAATTTTTCATAACAATATACTCAAAAAGGCGGGAAGGTATTATTTTTCTTAAATGTACACCGAATACTTCAGATCCCGGACCAATCAGATAACACAGACGCGGTTTTCGCTTTTTTATAATTTTATGCAAAAGAAAGGCGACTTTTTCAATTTTCTTATTTTTATTTTCGTATTCAGTTTCCTTGTCCAGCACTTGCTGAAAATACTTCTTATAAACCGGGTTACTTTCTGATGCATAGGTTCTCAGTCTGTTTTCTGTAAAACCAGTGCAAAAATCACCCGGATCTACAACAACTGCCTTTACACCGTATGGCTTTACTTCCATTCTCAATACCTCGGTAAAGATCTGTACCGCTGCTTTGCTGGCACAGTATGCTGATTCAAATGGAATTCCTATTATACCGCCTATAGACTCAATATTAATAATACAACCGCTTTTCTGCCTGCGCATTATAGGAATTACATTTCTGCATACACGCAATACACCGAAGAAATTTGTTTCGAACTGATACTTCATTTCATCTACAGTCATATCTTCAATTGCTCCGGCTATCCCAAAACCGGCATTATTGATTACCACATCCAGTTTTTTTTCTTTTGACATAATGGATTGAATTCCGTTGATAACTGATGTTTCATGGTTTACATCCATCAACATCATTTTGTATTTTAATTCACTTTTTTGAGGATTTCTGCTTGTACCGTAAACCTGGAATCCTTTAGATGACAGATACTCGGCACAAATTTTACCAAAACCTGATGATGCACCCGTTATCAGTATTGTTTTTTTATTCATAATATCATCAGCCCCTGCAAGTAGACAGAATATATATTATCGGAAGTAATGCTGATATTACCCCGTGAGTGATAATTGCTGGTATTATATGGGATATGGCTGATAATTGCTATATGGTTCTGT
>CAZKOK010000186.1:0-7658 GCA_964554355.1 uncultured Spirochaetia bacterium
TTTCATTCTTTCTTATAGCTTATCTATTGCTTTAGCAGGTATTGACTGCAATCAACGCTGTATGTGATATTGAGTATCAGCACAATGAACAGGGGAGTGATAATGAAAGATAAAAAAACAACCAGAATTATATTTTTATTAACCGCAATGAGCCTGATATTCATTTTCTCATGCGGAACGAGAGGAGAGGTCGCAGCAGTGAAAAATGATCCGTCTGCAGAAAAACCGGAAACCGTTGAAATTCCCAGGGGAAGCTTTGAAAAGGTCAAATACTTTTCAGAGACAACAGGAACAGAAAGAAAATGCTGGGTATGGGTACCGCCGGAAACGACAGGCACAGAGAAATACCCTGTATTATTTGCGCTGCATGGTATTGGAGGCACCGAAGATGAGTGGGTTAACAATATCCATCCGGAAAACATTCTGAATAAACTTTTCTCGAAAAAATCAATCACGCCGATGATTGTTGTTTTTCCCAACGGCAGGGCCATGAAAAATGATGCCGTTCCTGCCAATATGTTCGGCAGCGAAGCCGTTGAGGCATTCGCCAATTTTGAGAATGATCTGATAAATGATCTGATTCCGTTTATCGAAAGCAATTATCCGGCTGCAGCCGGCCGGAAAAACCGCGCAATCTGCGGGCTGTCGATGGGCGGAGGCCAGGCCCTTGATTTCGGTCTGGGAAGGCCTGACCTTTTTGCATATGTCGGCTCATTTTCTGCTGCGCCGAATACAGATGTAAATTTATTCAGTCTTGATGACAAGTCTTTATGGCCGGATGTTATCTGGTTTTCCTGCGGGCTTTCCGATGACCTTTTATCCGTAAGCGAACAGGTTGATGAATTCCTTACCGGAAAAGGGGTTCCGCATACCTTTTATACTATGAACGGGCGCCATGACTTTTCTGTATGGAAATACGGGCTGACAGAGTTTGTTCAGATGGTGTTTTGATATAATACTGTTTCGGGAATACTTCAATTATTTCTATTCTGAAAAAAAAAGGATTCGATTTCCCCATGCTAAAAGCCCTGCATTTCGGCCGGGATTTTCTGTTTGCAGTTTGTCCGTGGAATTTGAGATTTCAGCGATATTTACTATAATTAATTAGTATGGGGGTGATGTTAATGAGAAACAGATTATGGCTCAGACTGCTTATATTTCAACTGGTTATTATTGCTGTAATTATGATAGCATTCAGTTTATTTTCGATAATAAGGACAAATTCCATAAATACAAAGGAAATAAACGCTGAAAGCAAATCTCTTGCTGTAAAACTGTCAAACAGCCTTGTTGATCCCATCTGGAATGTTCAGGATGATGAAATTATAAACCGTATTGCATTTGAAATGACTTACGATGACATTCTGTCCATATCCGTTGATCTGGGACCGGAATCAATAGGAAAAATAAAAAACGAAGATTATTCCGGCATCATGGATCTGGATGAATATATCGCTGAAGTCGGTAATACAAGATACGAAGAAAGGTTAAGTGAAGCATTTGTGTTTTCCAATGGTGAGCATGTTACCAGGGCGGCTATAACAAGAAAGGGAGAAACTCTTGGGAATTTATCGATCTATTTTACTGATCACTTTTTAAATAAACAAATTCTTGAGGAAATCTTGATAATTTTATTTCAGATGTTATTACTGCTGGCTGCTCTTGGTGTTTCCACAGTCATAATATTAAAAAGCATGGTTGGGAAGCCGCTTTACGCGATTAGTTCAAGGATAAACCAGATTGCTTCCGGTGATGCGGACCTTACACAGCAGATATTGATTTCATCCAGGGATGAAATTGGCAGCCTGGCGACGGGATTTAATAAATTCGTCAGTAATCTGAGAGATATAGTGGTCGCCACAAAAAAAGCTTCAGATGTGACTCAGAAGATAAAATCTTCTCTTGGAACAACTACTGAAGAAACAACTGCTTCAGTTATTGAAATATCAGCCCATATTGATGAAATCAAAAAGCAGATTGATTACCTGGTGGGAAATATAAACGATTCCACAGGAATGCTGGAAAATATCAAGAAGATAATTGATGAACAGAATGATCAGATAAATGAGGAATCCGGAGCAGTTGAGGAGTCAAGTGCATCGGTGAATGAAATGGTTGCATCATTGAATAATGTCGCCAGGATTACCAGGACAAAAAAAGAATCAACAGAAAAACTTGTTGAGACAACCAGAAATGGCGGCGAAAAACTGTCAGTTACAACAAATGCGGTGCAGGAGATAAACAGCAATATCGGCAATATTATTGAAATGGTGAAAATCATTAATGATATTGCCGCTCGGACGAATCTGCTGGCAATGAATGCCTCGATAGAGGCTGCTCATGCAGGAGAATCCGGTAAGGGCTTTGCAGTTGTCGCGGATGAAATAAGGAAACTTGCCGAGACATCCAGTGAAAATTCAAAAAAAATATCCAGCGTATTGAAGCAGGTAATCAGCCAGATCCAAATCGCTGCCTCCTCCAGCAAAGAAACAAATGTCGCCTTTATTGCTATCGATAATGAAGTAAAAGATGCATCTCAGGCTTTTGAAGAGATATTTGCTTCGTCCATAGAACTTTCGGCAGGCGGAGAACAAATCAGCAGGGCAATGCAGATATTGAGTGAGATATCAGTAAAGGTCAGAGACAACTCTGCTATGATTCTGAATGAAACAAATACTATCAGCGGATCAATGAAATCAGTGAATGATGTCTCTGCCGGAGTATTGAATTCAATCAACGAAATAACAAACGGGACTGCCGCAATATCGGATGCAATGATAGAGGTTGCTAATCTTACAGCAGAATTCGGCGAAACAGTGGATGTTCTGGATGAATATGTGAATAAATTTATTACCTGATATCAGATAATCTCTGAAAGACAGCTGCCTGGGATCAGGCGGCTGTCTTTCGGTTCGGGATTTGTTTTTCAGAATACTTACAAAAGAGAAGTATCAAGATATTTTTTCAGCAGTTCCAGATATAATTTCTGACCATCAAGTTTATCAAAAGCATCGGCGAACCTGCCGGCAAGATTGCTCAGGTCTTTTGAAAAAACAGTATAAAAACCGACCGGAGATTCAGGCAGATCCAGAATTCTTACTTGCGATTCCAGACCCAGTTTTTTCATGGTTGCCAGCAATCCTGCCTTGTCAGGCACATAAACCGCATCGATTCTGTTTTTAAGCAGTTTATCAAAGTTGATTTCAAGAAAATTGGGATCTCCAACGAGGTCGAATTTTATTGAATCATTATTTAGAAAAGGAGAAATCAAAGCCTTTTCGGCATATCCTATTGTCATGGATTCTACATCAGAAAGAGAGCTTATTTTTTTAAGCGGATTATCCATGGAAATCGCTATGGCGGACTGACTCAGGAAAAAAGGCGTTTCCAGAAAAATAGATATTCCTTCCCTTTCCGGAGATTTTGTCAGCAATGCTGCAATATAATTTTCTTTTTGCTGAAGTGTTTCCACTTGTCTCGGGATTGTTGAAGGCTCGGTTTCCCATTCAAAATCCATTCCGATCTCTGGAGCGATATGATTTGCTATAAGTTCGTAAAGAGCTCCCCGCATTTTACCTGTTTCGTCCATCCAGATATGGGGCGGAACAGTAAAGAATCCTATTTTAATTTTTGTGTCTGACTGGACAACAGATGCAGCCTGCCCGGAACCTGTATCAGAATTATCCTTTTCCTGTTTGTTGCAGCCTGAAAAAAACAGGAAAAATACCAATAGCAGCAATGAAATCTTTTTCATGTTAATGCCTCCTGAATACTTCTGATAGAATTTTAATTTATTGGGAATCGAATTACAAATTTTATTAATATATCATTTATCTTTTTTGGCAGAGTGATTAAATGGAGATATGCTGTTTTCAGGTTTTTTCATTCAGAAAGCTGCGAAGTTCCCTTATATATTCGTTAAATTTGTTATAACGAATCAGATGTCCTGTATCAGGGATATTTACCATACTGATATGCGGATTCAGACTTAATGCATTTCGGGCGGCTTCGGGAGTTACTATAGCTCCCTGATCCGGATCTGCAGTAATCAACAGAGTCGGTATACTTATTTTGGAAACAGACTTGAGCCAACCCGTAAAATTCACAGAGATGCCGGCAGATAGTGTTTCAATGATATTCTGATCAAGAAGCTTTTTGGATGCGCACATATATTTAATTGTGGTTTCCGGCCAGCCCGGATTTTCTCTTCTGCATTCTGATAATAAATCGTCATATGATTTTTCCGACAGGCTTCTGGCCCATTCGATAATACCTTCTGCAGGATTTTGTCCTGCTTCCGCCGGCTGTATCTCATGTTCCGGTTTCCAGTGAGGGTCCTCCAAAATCAGTATCACCGCCAGACCGGGATATTCAACCGCAAGCCTGAATGATGCCATTGTTCCCATGGAATGTCCGCATACGAC
The DNA here is from genome assembly GCA_964554355.1 of uncultured Spirochaetia bacterium. Classification (GTDB taxonomy): domain Bacteria; phylum Spirochaetota; class Spirochaetia; order CAZKOK01; family CAZKOK01; genus CAZKOK01. The sequence goes on from CAZKOK010000186.1 coordinate 4,425, forward strand.
CGGTTTTTGAAGGCGGAGTTATTTTATAAGTCCTGCAAGATCGGCAGCCATATCGATGTGTTCCTGCGGCCTGTATCTGCCGGAATATCCGTGGACAAGTAAAATAGTATGGTTTTGTCTGTTTCCTGTCCGGTAATAGTGTATAATCGACCCGCCGATGTCCAGATCTGCTTCGGTCCAGTCCGTATTCAGTTTATTCTCCTTTTTTATGAGATAATATATGCTGTCGGGTGTCAACTGGTTTTATGTTTTTGCGTTTAGTTGCTCATATAAGCAGAAATTATTTGACAGAATCTTGCATTAAGGATTATTATGTCTAGGGAATTTTACTGTTGGGGATTTATTTGGCTGTTAAGCGTGAACGTGAACGCATTAATTAATTAATGACACGCAATTTATTATTGAACAGAAAAAATCAGGATCGAAAATCAGGGATCAGGCTGATCTCTGAAAAACAGTCAGGTATAACCGATACCTGTGTTCCAGGATTTCCAATTGTATATTTCAGCGGAATATACATTTAGGTAAATATAAAAAAGGGTGGTCACAACTGGTCCCCCCGAATAAAGGAGTGTGAAATGAAATTTCTATTAAAAACTGGTTTTGTGCTTTTTCTGATCTGCATCGCAGTTTCCGTGTTTGCGACCGGTGGAAAAGAAAAAGTAGACAAAAGCGATCCGCATTATCCGATTGAAATATCGGTATTTACGCAGCAGTCACGTGATACCCCGACTCTGGATAACAGGGTGTACAAGTATATTAAGGACAAGCTGAATGTAACTTTCAAGTGGGATATCCTTGTCGGTGAAATTGCCCAGAAACGCGGCGTAATGATTGCCGGCGAAGATTATCCTGATATGATCGAGATTAATGAGACCCAGTTTATTGAAGCAGGAGCTTTGATACCTCTTGAAGATCTTGTGGATATGTATGGTCCGAATATTAAAAAGCATTTCGGTAATCAATGGGAAAGCCTTCGGTCGGATGATGGTCATATCTATTATCTGACAAACTGGGGTGTATATACCGGAAGGAACCAGAATCCTGATTTTAACGGATCAGCATTATGGGTACAGAAAGAAGTGCTTAAGGAAGCAGGATACCCCAAGGTAGTGACAATGGATGAATATTTTGATCTTCTTGAAAATTATGCCAAAAAACATCCGACAATTAACGGTCAGACCACAATACCTTTTACAATTCTCACATATGACTGGCGTGCTTTCTGTCTCTGGAATCCCCCGAATTTCCTGGCCGGGTATCCAAACGACGGAAACGGTATTGTAGATCTGGAAACACATCAATATAAAACATTCTTTACAATGGATATTTCCAAACGCTGGTTTAAGAAACTGAATGAAATGAATGCAAAAGGGCTGATAGATAAATCAGCTTTTACAGACAACTATGACCAGTACCTTGCCAAGCTTGCTGCAGGCCGTGTTCTCGGCATGCATGATCAGGGATGGCAGTTCCAGAATGCAGATCTGTCGCTCCGTGATCAGGGCATGTATAACCGCAGTTTTGCCCCGCTTCCGATAGTCTTTGATGAAAGCATTAAACCTCATTACCGCGACATGCCGGAACCCAACCTCGGCCGCGGTGTCGGAATCAGTATTAACGCAGAAGATCCTGTCAGAATCATCAGGTTTATCAATGATCTAATGGCAGAGGATGTTCAGAGGACCCTTGAATGGGGAATAGAAGGCCAAGACTGGCAGTATGACAGCAACGGTATACCTTACAGGACTCCGGAACAGCGGAAACTCTGGGACAATAATTCCTGGCAGGAACAGAACCGGGCTCTCCTGATCCGCGATGTTTTCCCGACATGGGAAGGATCTTTCAGCGACGATTATCCTGCAGACCTTAAATTCTTTTTACCTGAAAGAAAAGCTACTTTGGAGCCGGAAGATGTTGAACTTTTTGAAGCTTACGGCGTGGGAAGTTTTGCGGAATTTGTTGATCCCAATCCTCCGCTCAACCAAATCTGGTATCCGACCTGGAATATGCCGAATCCTCCCGACGGATCCGATGCACAGATAGCTCTTCAGCGCTGTGATCAGACCATGCGCAAGTATCTTTCAAAGATCATCCTTGCCAATCCTGCTGATTTTGAAAAGCTTTGGCAGGAATATGTTGATCAGATGAATGCTGACGGAATTGCTGTTTATGAAGAATATATGCAGGAACAGCTTGACAAGAGAATCGCCGAGAGGACCAAAAACTTCAGGTAACCTCTCCATGTAATAAAACAGTTGTTTCTCAGGGGCAGCGGACTGTAAAAAGCCGCTGTCCCGGTTTTTCATCAATAATGATGCAGCTGATACAGGAGTTTAATGATGAAAAAAGCATCCGAAATGCTTCAGAGCAGATCATTTTTCGGAAAGATGTACAGGCAGCGGCAGCTGCTTGTCATGTCAATTCCGATAATGTTTTACGTTATTCTTTTTTTCTACGTGCCCCTCTGGGGCTGGACCATGGCCTTTCAGAATTTTAAACCGGCCAAAACCTTTTTTCAGCAGGAATGGGTCGGTCTTCGCTGGTTTAAATTTCTGTTTGCCGATGATGTTTTTCTTAGGGATGTCCGTAATACCATTGCCATGAGTTTTATCAATACGTCACTGGGTTTTATTACAGCAATTATTTTCGCTCTTCTATTAAATGAAATCAGGCATTTGTTTTTCAAGAGATCGATTCAGACCATTTCCTATCTTCCGCATTTTTTATCCTGGGTAATTGTCACGGGTCTTGTTGCCAATATGCTTGCCGTGGAAAACGGAGCAGTCAATGATCTCCTGATGGGGCTTGGTATTATCAAGGAGCCGATACTCTGGCTTTCCAAACCGAAATATTTCTGGGGGGTAATCGGGGTCACTTATGTCTGGAAGGAAGTAGGATGGAATACCATTATCTATCTGGCGGCAATGGCGGGTATTGATCCGGCGCTTTATGAAGCAGCCGATATGGACGGATGTAACCGTTACCGGAAAATGTGGCATATAACTCTGCCGTCTATCAGACCTACAATTATAATTCTTCTTATATTGAGTATAGGACGTATACTTGATGCCGGTTTCGAAATGCAGTACCTTTTGAGAAACGGTCTTGTCCAGGATGTATCCGATACCGTGGATATCTATGTCCTGCTGTTCGGACTGCAGAGATCCAATTATTCTCTGGCTACGGCGGCAGGGATGTTCAAGAACGTGGTCAATATCAGCCTGATTTTCA
>CAZKOK010000187.1:0-7634 GCA_964554355.1 uncultured Spirochaetia bacterium
CTTCCCAGAAAATACCCTCCGAACAATGCTGCGACAGAGATCAGGATAACAGGTATAATTTTTAATCCTTTCATTTTTGTCATTTTTCCCCCTTCGAATTTGAAAGTGTATCTCTGATTTCAGTACAACTCAAGTGAAATATTATGCAGAATCTGTTAACTGAATATACTGTAATTGTAGGACTGTATTTTAAAATTCCGTATATGCTGTAAGGTATAATTTGCCAATGAAATTTTCTGTTATCAGAATAATTATTTTTTCAGAGATACTGGATTTGAAGAGGCAAAGATGTTCTTCGATAATATTGATAAAAATGAAATAAGAGGAGGTGAATATGGACCAGCCCGGAAACGATGAAATACTGAAAATGAACAGATGGTTTTTATTCCATGTGTTTCCTGAAAAGCGGTTTGATAAGGAAAGCCGCCAGATAGAATATGCCTGCAATTACGATTATCACAGGCCCCGACGGCAGATCAGAAACATAACTAACCGAAATTCCGCCGCAGGTGAACAGGACAGTAAGGAGTCCTGCCGCGGTCATTATTGAAGGCAGTCTTTTTAAAAGCATACTGCTGATGGCAGCCGGGAGGGTCAACAGCGCGATAACCATCACAATTCCTACTATGGTAGTCATCAGAACAATTGTAACAGCCGTGAGGACAAGAATCAGAAAATAATAGAATTGGGGATTCAGTCCGCGCAGATAGAAGAAATCCCTGTCAAAACTTACCGCCTGCAGATGATTGTAAAAAACAACGGCCGTTATAATTACAACAAAATCAAGAATCAGGATAAAAAGAAGATCTTTTCCCTGAACAAGCAGTATATCGCCGAAAAGATAAGCCATCGGATCCGAATACCCGGGAGTTTTGGCTATGAACAGGATCCCAAGCGCCATTCCGACAGCCCAGATTGCGCCTATTACAGAGTCTTCCCGTTCACCGGCATAAAGCTTTGCGGACCCGATGATAATTGCGGCTATTAACGCTGCGAGAAAAGCCCCGTAAAGAGGCTGGAACCATGTCCATCCGAAATGATACTGACAATAAAGTGCAAATCCGATACCTCCGAGTACTGAATGACTGATTGCGCCGGCGATATAGGAGATTTTATTTATTACTACAAACGAACCGATAATCCCGAATGCCGCACTGGAAAGAATGCCTGCAAAAAGCGCATTCCTTAAAAAGGGGAAACCCGAATCAAACAAGGCAGAAAATAAATCAGTCATGTTTTTCCTCTATGTGTGTCTTATGGTCTACAAGACGGACAGCCTGCCCGAAATATTTTTCCAGACTCTGTTTGCTGAGTTCATTTGTGGAATGGATGTGGACGTTTCTGTCGATACAGATAACCTTGTCGACATATTCCGACACGAATGCAAGGTTGTGGCTGATTATAATAATTGTCTTTTTTTTCTGAAGACCTTTTAAAAGTTCGTACAGATTTGATTCTGACGCCGCATCTATATTGGCTGTCGGTTCATCGAGAAGAAGGATTTCGGGGTCGGCGGCGAGGGCCCTGGCGATCAGTGTCCGCTGCTGCTGGCCGCCTGACAGAGATGCAAAAGAATTGTTCCCAAGATCTTCAATATCCATCAATTCCAGCGCGTACATTGCTGCAGAATAATCGTATTTTGAATAAAAACCGAACGGCCGCCCAAGGCGTCCCATCAGTACTACGTCTTTTACCAGTATGGGGAATTGTCTGTCATGAACAGAATGCTGGGGGACATAGCCGATTTTCTTCCTTGCGGTTTTTGTGTTTTTGCCAAAAACCGTTATATAACCTGTATCGGGATTTAAAAGACCGAGAACGAGTTTGGCCATGGTGGTTTTACCGCCGCCGTTCGGTCCGATAAATGAACAGAAACTTCCTTTTTCGATATGAAAATGGGCATCCTGTATGACATTCTGTCTGCCGTAAGCGAAATTGACATTCTCAACAAGGATCTGATCATTAAGGTCCATCATTACTCCCTGTAAGCGCAAGGCACAGCTCTGTCATTGTGCTGAAAATGTCTTTTTTCAGATGATTTATTTCAATTACCCGGCCGCCGATTGCCTGTGCAATGGCTTCGATGCCGGTACTGCTGAACTGCGGCTGGCTGATCACAACCCTGATATTATATTTTTCTGCAGTCTCGATAGCATTTTTTAGCTGTTTCGGAGAAGGAGCTTTCCCGTCGACCTCAACTGCAATCTGTTGCAGATTATAATATTGTGCAAAATAACTGTATGACGGATGGAAAACCAGAAATGAATTGCTTTTCCCGGATTCGAGAATTTGCCTGTCGGCTTCATCAACTTCTTTGACTGTGATCTTAAAACCGGCAAGCTGAGAATTAAGAAGATCTTTTTTTGAAGGGTAAAGCCTGATAAGTTCACTGCAGATAAACTCGGCGTATTCAACTATCTGAGGTATCCCAAGCCAGAAATGAGGATCAAAACCATCATGATTATGTTCATCACCTCCGGATTGTCCTGCTTCTTCCGTTTCATGATTCTGCTCCTCCGGTCCAAGAAGAGTAAGATGAGGGGCGATATCGATAATTTCCAGATCCTTCAGCCCGGACCTGATGGAATCGGTCAGGTAATTTTCAAAACCTTCTCCGATCTGGACCAGCACTTCAGCCTCTTTCAGCAGGTGAAGGTCGGACGGTTTTATCGAATAGGTATGAGGATTGTCATTTTCGCCTAAAAGACTTCTGACTTCAAAATCATCTCCGCAGAGATACTCCAGAACAAATTCAAGCGGAGGGATTGATGCATAAATGACAGGCAGAGAATTTTCATTACCTGAATCATCAGACTTTCCGCCGCAGGAATAAAAGAATAAAAAAACAAGAATATGCAGAAGAATCGACTTTTTCATGCTTAATAATAACCATTTTCAGTAAGACCGGCAAGTAATTATGGACCACGAATTACATTCGTGTTATTCCCGGTTCCCTCTTTCCTTTTTTTAATGCATAATCCCGTATGCAGAAACTTCATGAGAATAAAGCCGACATCCCCCTGATCAGTCTTGCACTGCCTATTGTATTTGAAAATCTTTTAAGAATTACCCTGTCCAGCATTGATGTCCTGATGCTTGCTAATTTTTCCGAAACGGCGAATGCGGGGGTTGGTTTCTGCGGGGTTTTTATCTTTTTCCTGATGCTTGTTTACCAGATAGTTGCAAATGGTTCGAGTACGGTTATTTCACAGTATCTCGGCGCCAGGAAATTCAGACTTGCCGGTTTTACCGTGCTTGCTTCCTATGCCGCGGGGTCCATTTTTGCTGTAGTTTTAAGTTCTGCAGTCGGAGTCGGGGCCTGGAGTTTTCTCAAGCTGTTTGCCTTTGAAAAAGATGCCTATTCTGCAGCAGCGGTTTATATGACCATTTATGGAGCAGGTTCGTTATTTCTCGGGATAAATGTAATTCAGTCTACGATCATGAGGTCTTACGGATATGCAAAAAATCCGATGATTGCCAATATGATTGCCAATCTGGTCAATATAGCCGGAAATTATATTGCCCTTTACGGGCCGTTCGGTATGCCCGTAAGCGGTGTAGCCGGGGTTGCAGCGGCAACGGTAACAAGCCAGGCTGTCGCCTGCATAATTCTTGGTGTCCAGATAAGCCGGAAAAAGGAAATTATTGTTCCCTGGTCCCGGATTTTTAAAATCCCTGTAAAAATTTATCGACAGATATTAAAAATCGGTGCTCCTTCCGCAGGCGAGGGGCTGTCCTACAATATTTCCCAGATTATCATCCGGGGATTCTTTATTGTACCGCTCGGTACGGCCGCGATGAATTCGAATATTTTCACCGTGACGATTCTCCGGTATGTAGTTGTTCCCGGTTTAAGTATAGGATACGCCACCCAGATTAAAATCGGATATCTGGTCGGTGCAGGAAGATTTCGCGAAGCGAAATTAAAAATGTATGCTTACCTGCGAAGTGGTTATCTTTTATCTCTGACGTTGTCGGTACTTGCCTGCATTTTCAGAATACCGCTTTTGCATTTATTTACGCACAACCCGGAAATAATCAGAACGGCTTCTGTTCTTCTGTTTATAAGTATTTTCCGCGAGGTTGCCCGTGTCGCCAATATTATTGTTATCCCCGGACTCAAGGGCGCGGGGGATGTCGTTTATCCTATCGTTAACGGCATAATTTTCCAGTGGCTTGTCGGTGTTGGCTTGTCTTTTCTGCTGGGTGTCGTTGCGGGCATGGGGCTTGCCGGTATTTATGTTGCCCTGGCTTGTGACGAAGCTGTCCGCTCATTCATGATGATTATACGCTGGCGCAGTGATGTCTGGATGAGTAAGGGAATCGGCAGATAATTCACTGATTATTTATTTCCGATATGTTTTCAACAGCTCTTGTTATTGCCTGTTTCAGTCATATAGAATCTACAGGATGGGTTGTTCTTTCCGTTATCGGGAAAGCTGAAATAATTGCCCCGATAATCTGGATTATAATTATCGCAGTTTCTGCCATGACGCTGTCTCTGCTGTTAATCGGATTGGCTGAAAGCATTATTTTAAGCCGGAGGTTTTCAGTTCCTCACTGGAGAAGAAGAACAGCGAACTTGCAGAACTTTCGATTACCGATCAGCTTACAAAGCTGTTCAACCGGCGCAAGATTATGAATGAACTTGATGATGAGTGCCGGAGATCAGTACGCTATGACAGACCGTTTTCTGTCATACTGTCTGACATAGATAATTTCAAGGAAATAAACGACACTTACGGCCATCTGAAGGGAGACGAGGTTCTGAAAGGGATTGCCGGAATTCTGATTGACAAACTGAGGACGACCGATATTGCCGGAAGATGGGGAGGAGAGGAATTCCTGATATTATGTCCCGAAACCGGACTTGACGGGGCTGTTGATCTGGTTCGGAAAATATGCAGTCTGATATCATCCTGTCAATACGGCAGTGACGTGAAGGTCACGATAAGTGCAGGCTGAGGCGAATTTTCAAAAGATGAAAGTGAAGAAGACCTTATCAGGCGGGCAGATGATAATTTATACAAGGCAAAAAAGCACGGCAAGAACCGGGTCGTGGGCTGAACGCCGTTTATTTCACTTTTTATCACCTTTATGTGAAAAATGTTAAGAATATTCTTCTGATATGCAATTACCTGCTGTAAATTGAATATGCAAACAGCTCAACGGCAATAAATTCTGCATTTTCAGATATATGATTTTGATATGAGTGTTGCAATTAACCGAAAAATGGGCTAATATGGCTTTGTCTTGAGGAGAAGCAAATAATCGTTTTTCGATAGAATTTCCGAATGTTCTGATAACTTGTACCTCAAAAAAATTAATTCTCAATAAACAAAAAGGAGTTTTCTATGGGTGTTAAAAAAACCATTGACGGCAATACGGCAGCGACCCATGTGGCTTATGCTTTTTCAGAAGTTGCAGCTATATTTCCGATAACACCATCTTCTTCCATGGGTGAAATGGCAGATTCATGGGCAGCATATGGACAGAAGAATATGTTCGGCGAAACACTCGATGTTGTAGAAATGCAGTCAGAAGCAGGTGCGGCAGGCTCTGTTCACGGTGCTCTTTCGGCGGGTTCAATGACAACAACGTTTACGGCATCTCAGGGGCTTTTGCTGATGCTTCCCAACATGCATAAAATTGCAGGCGAAATGCTTCCGACAGTATTTCATGTGTCTGCACGTTCACTGGCCTGCCAGTCGCTTTCCATCTACGGCGACCATTCCGACGTTATGTCTGCAAGAAACACAGGTTTTGCAATGACGGCTTCGGCAAGCGTTCAGGAAGTAATGGACCTTGCCCTTGTTTCACATCTGGCAACACTTGAATCAAAAGTGCCGTTTCTTCATTTCTTCGATGGTTTCAGGACTTCCTCGGAAATCCAGAAAGTCGAAATGATTGACTATGCCGACATGGAAAAACTGCTGGATATGAAATATGTCGAAGATTTCCGTTCCAGAGCGCTGAATCCGGACCGGCCGGTACTTAAAGTCGGTGCCCAGAACCCGGATGTATATTTCCAGGGACGTGAAACCGTTAACAAATATTATGATGCAACACCTGCTATTGTACAGAAATACATGGACCAGGTGGGCAAACTGACCGGCAGAAAATACAGGCTTTTCGATTACGTGGGCGCTGCCGATGCCGAAAACATAATTGTTTCCATGGGATCAAGCTGCGATACTATAGAAGAGACCATTAACTACCTTAACAAAAAGGGCGCAAAACTCGGTCTTGTCAAAGTACGTCTTTACCGGCCTTTCTCGGTTGAAAGCCTTAAGGCTGTTCTTCCCAAATCCGTTAAAAAAATAGCAGTTCTCGACAGAACAAAGGAACCCGGTGCAATCGGTGAACCTCTGTATCTTGATGTAGTTACAGCCCTTCAGGGCATGAACCTGACAATTATCGGCGGCCGCTATGGTCTTTCATCCAAGGAATTCACTCCTTCGATGGTCAAGGCTGTTTATGATCACATTGCAGGCAAGTGTACGCATAATTTCACTGTCGGCATCACAGACGATGTAACAAATCTTTCAGTACCTGTAAAAGAACAGATTTCAACCGAACCGGAAGATGTCGTAAGATGTATATTCTGGGGTCTCGGATCTGACGGTACTGTCGGAGCCAACAAGAACAGTATCAAAATCATCGGCGACAATACCGACATGAATGCGCAGGGATATTTTTCATATGATTCCAAGAAATCGGGCGGTATTACCATTTCTTTCCTCAGATTCGGAAAGTCGGAAATTCAGTCACCGTACCTTATCAATACCGCAGACTTTATCGCCCTGCATCAGCCGGCATATATCGGCAGATATGATGTCCTTGGAGGAATAAAGGAAGGAGGCACATTCCTTCTTAATTCTCCATATCCAAACGAAGAAGTCTTCTCGCATCTTACCGAAGACATGCAGAAGACAATCATCGAAAAGAAAATCAATTTCTACAATATCGATGCATTAAAGATTTCTGAAGAAGTCGGACTTGGGAAGAGGATCAATACCGTAATGCAGGCTGCGTTCTTCAAAATCTCCGGTATCCTTGAGGAAAAGAAATCAATTGAACTTATCAAGGGTGCAATCAAAAAGACTTTCCAGAAAAAAGGCGATGATATCGTAAAGATGAACTGGGCCTGTGTCGACAAAACTTCAGACAGCCTGGAGAAGGTAAAAGTTCCTGCAAATATGAGCGAAGTTAAGGAATCATTCAAGGCCAGAAAGCTTATTGCTGATGACGCTATCCCGTTTGCCAAAGATATTGTTGAACCGATTATGTACCTTAAGGGAGATGAGATTCCTGTTTCCAAAATGCCCCTTGACGGCGGTGTTCCGACCGGTACGATGAAGCTTGAAAAACGCGGTATTGCACCTGAAGTACCCCACTGGATTTCAGACAACTGTATCCAGTGTAACCAGTGTTCTCTGGTATGTCCGCATGCAGCAATCAGGACCAAACAGATTATGCCTGCAGACCTTAAGAATGCGCCGGCAACTTTCAAAACTGTAAAATCAAAGACAAAGAATGAAAATGATCTTGATTACAAGGTCCAGATTTATATTGAAGACTGTACAGGATGCGGAAGCTGTGTTGAAACATGCCCTGCAAAGGAAAAAGCCCTT
>CAZKOK010000188.1:0-7631 GCA_964554355.1 uncultured Spirochaetia bacterium
ATTCTGAATTTGAACGGATTCAGGACAAAACATAAAGCCCCTGTTTCCTCCAAATTTTACCATAGGAGAAAAAAGGTCCGGAATACCCTGATGGTTATGCATTTTTCCATTCCGCTATCCGGAACGCCGGAGCGAGCAGGTTGCGCAGCAACTTATTTTGAGACAATCGGATTTGTTTTCGAAATTCCTAATACATTTACAAATCCATATTATTGGGTTGACGGATTCCTCAGTTACGAAGAGCATAAAATAATAAATGATAGGACTGTTTTAATGGTTTCGCTGTTGATAAAGGACAGCGACCGATGCATCCGGATGATTCTGATGTTTGATTTATCAGGTGAAAAACTCTATTCCTTAATTATTCAGCCAATCAAATAGCCTACAGAAGCAGCTACCTGTATGTAGCCTCCGGTGGCGGCGGCGTTTCAATTTACAGATTCACAAATAAACAGGCTTGATATTTAATTTATCTTTCACCCCTTCCCGTTCCGGGAAGGTCTTTGCTTGCAATTGATCAACAGTTCAGCTAATATTTAACTAATAAATATGGATTTGTTAAGCAATCCTTTAAAACATAAAACAGTGCAAGAAGACCGTCTGACTATCGATCCGGTAACCGGTTTGCGCAACGAACATCTGTTCCGTCTGCGTCTCCCTGATGAATTTTTCAGGGCCCGTGAGAAGGAAATGAATGGTGCTCTTCTGGTAATCAAGCTTGACAGGATTATTGAAATTAATTCACGTCACGGAAGAGGCGGCGGTGATGAAGCTCTGTGCGCTTTATGTAACCTGATGAAACAGATACAGTCCACTTCCGGAAATGAGACCCATATCCTGTTCAAGCTGTCCGGTCCGGTGTTCGGATATTTTATCAGTTCCTGCGGAGCTGACCAGGCACGTGATATGGCAAGTGAAATAGTAAAAATGGCTTCTCTCTCTGAACTTTTTATAGACCGGATTACCGTTTCCATAGGTATTGTTAACCTATATGAATTTTTTATGCGCGAAGAGGATCTGGGCGAGATAGCCCGCCTGATCGAACAGACAGCACTGTTCCGTGTCGGTATTGCTGAAAAAAACGGAGGAAACACGGTCTGCTATACTTCCGAAATTACTGATCCGGGAAAAATGAATCAGCCGACAGTACTCCTTGTGGATCCCGATCAGTCCTCGATTGAACCTCTGAAGCTTTATCTCGAATCAGCAGAAATTTCAGTCGACACATGCCGTGACGGAGAGACAGCTTTCGCACTTATCCGGGCCAAACCGCCTGGAATAATAATCTGTGAAGCCATGACTCCCCGTCTGGATGGCTTTATGCTGAGAGACCGGCTGCAGACAAATGTCCTGCTGAGAGGTATTCCATTCATCCTCATATCCCATAAAAAAAACGAGGACTTTATAAGAAAAGCTGTAGATCTTGATATCAGGTTTTTTTTCCGGAAACCTGTTTCAGTAATCGAGTTGACAGGTCTGGCAGCCAATCTGCTGAGGAGCAGCCGTATATGAGCTTCCTGCCTGATCCGGCAATTCTTTTATTTCTGTTTTCAATTGCAGCAATTCTATTTGCGTTGTGCTGGTTTTTCAGCTCGATACACCGCCGCCGCCGTATTGAAAAAATCCGTGCCAGGGCAAGATTTATAATAGCACAAATTACTGATATTTCAAAAGGGAAAAACATCAGAATCCGTCCATACATTCGTTTTATCAAACGAAGAAAATGGTTTTTTCTGGAACAATACGGACACATATGCGACACTGTGAATATCCCTGAAACCCGGCGACAGGCGGTACAGGCACTGTTAGCCAGATGTCGTCTGGATATTCGCCTCCTGCGTGATCTTAAATCAAGCAATATTTATGTCTGCTGCCGGGCAGTTGTGTCTCTTTCACTTTTCCCTTCAAGATCTGTCCTTCTTCCGCTTGTTCAGACCATTGAACTGAAAAAGAGCCATCCGCTGCGGCTGATACTCGCATCAACTCTGGCAGATCTGGGAGTATCTGTTGCAATTCCAACAATAATTGATACATTGAAAGGATCGCCCGTCCGGTATCAACGTGCCATCTGGGGCATTCTGTCAGGGTTTGAAGGCGGCCTCAATGAATTTATACCGCTTCTTATAGGACGAAAAGAGAAAGAAATACAGATGCTTCTTATCCATCTTGCCGGCAGGGATTGCCCGCTTCAGCTTTTAAAACATCTGGAAAAACTGACAAGTGCTCCGGATCTTGATATCGCTCATGAAGCATTCCGTGTGTTTTCCAAAATTCAGGCGGAAAAACTGGACCACAGGACATATCTTGAGCATGATGATTTTCTTATTCGGAATCTTGCAGCTGAATCACTAAGCCGGGTCCCCCGAACTTCTTCACTTGCACTACTTTTCGATTACATTAATGATCCCGTTATCCGTAAAAGTGCGTGTCTGGCAATCACGTCTCTCATCCGTGCCCGTCCGCATTTTCTGAAAATAGTCATGCATCGTTTTCTGAACGATCAGAGAACACAGGCCCGAATTGTTCTGGCTGATATTCTTGCGAATTATGTTGATTATCTTATGGGCAAAACGCTCAGACAGGAAGCGGAGATGATTGAGAAAATATTCTTTGAACTGGTAAAACAGGGTAAAACCAGGGATATTATAAATTTCCTGAACCGTAATGCGGATAAGGCTATTGAACAGCGGCTGGTTTCAATACTCAGGCATATCCTGAAGGAATCTCCGGATAAATCAGCTGAATTCCGAAAGTATCTGAATAAAAGGATACTGGGAGAACTTGATCTTGAAATAACTGATATGACCATTGAACGTCCAGGTCGTCGTGAACGGCACAATCTGCCGCTTCTGATAATCTTCCTGATTTCCGGAGCAGTTCTGCCTCCGGCTGCCTGTCTTGTTCTGGCCGGTCTCAGTGATCCTGAAGGGATTATTGGGTTCCTGCGGACTTTTGTCAGATATTTTAACACAATATTCGCGGTATATGCATCTGCATTATCTGCAGTTTATATGTTCATTTTCCTCTTCTCGCTGCTTGGAGTCCGCCGCCAGGTGCGAATACAGGCACTTACCCGGCCCTCGCTGCTATTCAAGGATAATATTCTGCCATCCATTTCCATAATTTCGCCGGCATATAATGAGGAAGCCACTATCGTGGAAAGCGTCCATTCACTGTTCCATCTCAGATATCCGGATTACGAAATAATTGTTGTAAATGACGGTTCCACAGACAAGACCATGGAAAAACTGATTGATGCCTTTGAACTGGAACGGACAGATATCTTTGTTCACGGCTATCTCCACACCCAGGAGATCAGGGCAATCTATGCAAACAAGCGATACCCTGAACTGCTGGTTATAGACAAGATGAACGGAGGCAAAGCGGATTCACTTAATGCCGGCATAAACGTGGCAAGAAAAGAGTATTTTTCCGGTATAGATGCTGATTCACTGCTGGAACGTGATGCTCTGCTTAATCTGGCTGTTTTGTTTATTTTTTCCGAACACACGGTGACCGCAGCCGGAGGGAACATTTTTCCGGCAAACGGCTGTACCGTCTCAAAAGGGGAATTAATAAATACAAGAATTCCTGCAAAGCATCTGGCGCGTTTTCAGACTCTGGAATACCTCCGGTCTTTCATGGCCGGCCGGGTCGGCTGGTCAGAGCTGCGTCTGCTGCTGATAATCTCTGGTGCTTTCGGTGTCTTCCATCGCAGAACAGTAATCAATACAGGTGGATACCTTACCCAGAGCAGCCGTTACCAGAAGGATACAGTAGGCGAAGACATGGAACTCGTAGTCCGCCTTTGCCGGTCCATGAGGGAAAGCAAAATCCCTTTCTCTATGGTTTATGCCTATAACGCCAACTGCTGGACGGAAATTCCCGAGCGGTTTCCAATCCTGGTGAACCAGCGCGACCGCTGGCAGAGAGGTCTTCTGGATATTGTCACTTATCATTCCCGGCTTCTCTTCAATCCGGCTTACGGCCGCGTTGGAATTTTCGGTTTCCCCTATTTTTTGATTTTTGAAATATTAGGTCCATGGCTGGAGGTTGAAGGTTTTCTGGTATTTATTGCTTCCCTTTTTTCTGGCTGGGTCACCCTTTCAATTGTCGCACTGGTGCTTATGGCTACTGTCGGATTGGGACTTTGCATGTCCATATTCTCCATCACCATCGCGGAGTACAGCAGAGAATATTTTCCTTTGCGTGACAAATTAAAACTGTTTCTTTATGCGTTCATTGAAAACTTCGGCGTGCGCCAGATTCTTAATGCTCTGCGTGCAAGGGGACTTATTCGCATGATCGGCAGGACCGAGGGCTGGGGAAAAATGGAACGCAGGGGCTGGAATTCGGGAAAAACAGATCCCGGGGAGGCAATAAATGAGAAAAAACATTAATTACTGCGGAAAATGGAACATAAAAACAGCCGTATTTGTGCTGTTCTTTGCAGGTCTTTGTCCACTTATTCTGCAGGCCGAAGGCCTGAGGAATATCTCTGTTGTAAGCTTCGATTACTATTTTGACAATACGTTCCGTCTTTCTATCGAGGATGTATTCCTGGCCAGGATTGCACCCCGATTTACACTGCAATTCAAACTGGCAAGATACGAAACCGACACCCGCTATCAGCACGTACTTTCACTGGGGCCGGTTATAAGTTTTACCGAAAACCTGTACATGGACGCCATGTATGGCCTGGGCCTTGATTCAGCACTTGTAACAGAACATCGCGGAGATCTGAACCTGAATTTCGAAACAGATGATACTCTGCTTCAGATGGGTATACGCGGGGGATACACTCCTGAATCCGGTTACTTCTACCTGATCCCGTCGGTGGGCGGGAAATTCCTTCTGGCTGAATGGCTTGGATTCATGAATAAAATATTCCTGAGCTGGGACAATATGAATGTTTTTTCCGGTTCCTATTGGGGAGAGCTGGAATGGAACATAAACACGAATTTCACTATCCGCACCGGCGGCACAGTCGGCTGGACGGAAGAGATCTCATATTCAATTCTGGCCGGCGTCAGCATCCGTTTTAGTCCGGACGTATTTCTTAAGTACCATTTCAAGTACCTGGCAAATAATCCGGATTACTCAGGAGGAACTCCGGTAAAAAAGGAAGGAATAGAAAACGGGGTTTTTCTTGATATCCGTTTTTAGACAAATCCGGCAGAACGGGGAATATTTATAAACACTGAATTCGATCCCGGAAACAGCTTTTTAAACTTTCAGGCAAATTTGATTTACCAGCCTGATGATTTTATACTTGATATAAGGAACTGTTGAAAATTCAGTAGAATAACTCTGCAGCTAAATAAGTATGAATACAGCGAGATGAATCAAGTGAATAAATTTTCCGGCAGTGTAAAATTTATAATCTGTTTCACAATTAACAATTCCGGAATATATGTGTTTTGCAGTCCTTGTATCCATCCAGAAAAAAAATGGAGTGCTGCAGAGGGATATCAGCAAAATGATCAATATGAACGGACCGGATGAAGAAAATATCACAGCAGAATACAATCATATCCTGCAGACAAACAAGGTTCTTCAAGCTGGAAAAATTATTAACCAGTCAATAATGCATGAAAAAAACAGAACTGAATTAATTCAGAATACATGCAGCAAACTTACAAAAACGGACATCTGCGAAAAAGCATGGATAGTGTTACTGGATGAAAAGACTCTCATAACCGATTATTCACAATCAGGACAGTCAAATTTTAAAGGATTTATCGATCAGGTTAGAAAAAGAGATTTTCCGGAATGCTTCAAAAAGGTTTTTCTTGGTACCGGTCTGCAGATATTCGGGCCTGACCAAAATGACCGCTGCAGTTGCAGACTATGCACAGAGAATAAAAAAAGTACAATTATTTCAACCCGGCTTGAATTTAAATCGAAAATTTATGGAGTATTTTCCATTGTACTGTCAAGTTCTTTCGATCCGGATAAGCAAGTGTATTCGTTATTCAGTGAAATCGCCGATCTTATTTCATTTTATCTGTATTCAATCGGTCTGGAAGAGGAAAGAAGCTCAACAGAATATGCGTTGATGTTAAGCGAAGCCAAATTAAGAAAACTCGCTGTCTCCATTCTCGAAGCGGAAGAAGAAGACAAAAAAAAGCTGGCCAGGGACCTGCATGATCAGATCGGACAAAACCTTTCAGCTCTTGGAATAAATCTGTCTGCATTAAGGGAAATCAATCCCGAACAGCTGAATGATGCTTATTATTCACGAATCGATGACTCGATTGATATCCTTGTAGAGACAACAGCAGCCATCAGAAACGTAATGTCCGACCTGCGCCCGCAGGTGCTTGATGACTATGGCTTAAATTCCGCAATTAAATGGTTCGGGGCCAAATTCCAGAAAAGGAACAATATCAATTTTCACTTCAGTTTTACAGGAAAAGAAAGAAGACTGCCGGAAGATACAGAGATAAATATTTTCAGAATTTTTCAGGAAGCCATGAACAACATACAAAAGCATTCCGGGGCAAATGATGTATTTGTAGATTTATCAATGGATGAAACTTCACTTGCATTAATTATAAAGGATAATGGCAACGGATTTACAGTCAACGGGAAATCCGGAACCACCAGCTGGGGCCTGATAAACATGAAAGAAAGGGCGCTTTCAATAAACGCCGGAATGGACATAGTTTCCCAACCGGATGCAGGAACAACCATCAGACTGGAAATGGGGTAAAAAATGAGAATCAATATCGTCCTGGCAGACGATCATCAGATACTGCGTGAAGGATTAAAGGCCCTGCTCGAAATTGAGGACAGATTCAAAGTGATTGCTGTTGGTGAAAACGGAAAAGAAGCCGTGGACCTGGTAAGACAGCACAAGCCGGATATTCTCATAATTGACATAGCCATGCCCATCCTGAACGGCATTGAGGCAACCCGAAAAGTCAGGGAAATCTGCCCGGAAACAAAAGTCATAATCCTTTCGATGCTGGAAAGTTCCGAACACATTTATCAGGCCCTAAAAGCCGGCGCCAAAGGATATTTGCTGAAAGAGGCTGCCGGAAAAGAAGTCAAACAGGCAATCGATTCAGTTATGCAGGGGAATAATTATCTGTCAGACAGAATCGAGAAACATGTTATCGATGATTTCCTGCTGGGTTCGGTAATAAAGTCTGAAGTCAGCCCGATTGAAAGCCTGTCGGGAAGAGAGCGGGAAATACTGCAGCTGGTAGTCGAAGGCAAAACCAGCCTGGAGATCGGAGAAGCCATCTTTCTGTCACCGAAAACAGTCGAAACCTATCGGAGCCGGCTGATGAACAAACTGGGCATGAAAGACATCCCTGCCCTGGTAAAATTCGCAATAAAAAATGGTCTGACATCCCTGGATTCATAGTAAAAAACAGTCAACATATCCCTACATCAAGTGACAAACATTCCCCATTATAATATCTGCCCCCTGAGTGTATATTTAGTATATGAACAAGAGGATGAACCGGACAGATGACATTGAGAAGGAAGGCAGGGAGATGAAAAATACAAACAAAGGGAACAATGAATATTTCAGATCAGGCAGACTGAATGCAGTTGCCGCAAAACTGGTCCTGCTTGTCATTATGGTTCTGTTTCCGGTTCTGTCCATTTCAGCCAAT
>CAZKOK010000189.1:0-1270 GCA_964554355.1 uncultured Spirochaetia bacterium
TGCCGGATAAACAGGCTGGGGTATTCCCCGGGCCTGGCCGGACAATTCGATTGTTACTGTTGATGGAACGGTATCCGGGAAATACAGGCTGATTTCGGCCGAATATGCGCCTCCGCTTTGCGGACTGAATGTCACATCGATTTCTTCCGATGCTCCGGCACCAATGCTTTCGCCTCCGGAAATAGAAGATGAAATGCTGAACTGTGAGTCGTCTCCGTTTGTGAGTATTGATTCAAGCATTAGGGCAGCTGCACTCTGGTTTGTTATGGTGAATGTCTGCGCTGCGGATGATTCGCCGCTGTTGGTGTTGGGGAAGACGTGTTCGCTGAGGGACAGGATTAACTCCGGACCAGTGATAGTAACGGAATTTGTTGATACCCAGTCCGAGTAAAGGCCTTTATCATCACGAATACGGACCTGCATGTAATAAGATCCGTCAGTTGTATATCCTGTATATGTAAAAGCGTCATTGTTTTCATTGCTGTCATCAATAACAGTATCGCCGTCGAAATCATAGGAATCCGGCGCATTATCATGATTAAAATCCCATTCATATAAATCAATAGAGTCTCCGTCCGGATCATCTTCGCTCAGTGCAGGGCAATCGACGCCAAGAGGTATTGCTGTACTTGCGGATATATTGACAGCTGAAGGGATTTCAGGCCGCTGGTTCGTTTCAATTGTGGTTGATATGATGGTTGAAAAATGCGAATCAGTATACTGAACCCGCGCCCTTACGGTATAGGTTCCATCTGTCGAATATCCTGAATAAGTGAATGGAGTATTGTCTGTGTTGGTTTGATCAAGCACAGGAGGTGCAGGATAATCAAAGTCCCATAGATATGATGAGATATTACTTTCATATCCTGCAGGGACAGGAGAAAGGGAGAATATCATATCAAGCGGAGTTGTTGTGCTTGGCGCTGCGTTTATCTGGGAGATGCAGGGGTAGACGGTTACCTCGGATGTTGATCCGGGGACCAACACATCACAGAAATAATCACCCGGAATAGACGGATTCTCATAATTTCTCCGATAGTTAACGGAAGTTAGGGTGAGGGCTGCATCTGAAGAAACATTTGTAATATAAAGAGTATTTATGACATTACTGGCTATATTACCATGTAAAGTGCATGGATCTCCAACTACCGGAAGATAAAAAATGGATAAGGTATAATCATCTCCGGATCTGGTTATTTTAACATTGTAACCGGGACCTGCCGCTGAATCGCATGTTCTAACATAATTTGTAGCATTTATGACTAACTCA